>NZ_JAMYLA010000004.1:0-190445 GCF_040317725.1 Mesorhizobium sp. M1396
TATCGTTGCCGTCTTCCAATTCTATGGCATCCGGCACGATACCCTCGAAGCCGCCGAGGGCATTGCCCTGGATGTTGGCGGTACCCGAAATCGTGACGCTGTCGTTCAGGCCGCCGGCGAACAGCGATCCGGTGACCGTGCCACCGCTGATCGTATAGGTATTGCCGCCGCCTTCTCCGAAAACAGATCCGTTGACCGTGCCGCCGCTCATGTCGAACGTATTGACCCCGGTACCGAGATCGACTTGGGTCAGCACAGCCGCTGTGCCAATGGTGCCGCCCGAGATGCTGATATGGTCAACGCCGTCGTTGCCGGAAACCGGCCCGGCGATCGTTCCGCCGCTGATGGTGATTGTATCGTCGCCTAGGTCACCGATGATTTCATCGGTCAGAACGCCGCCGGATACGAAAATCCGGTCGTCGCCGTTATTGCCTTCGATGAAGCCGTTTATCGTGCCGCCGCGCAGATCGATCGTGTCATTGCCCGCGCCACCGCTCACGGCGCCGCCGAGCGTGCCGGCTGTCATTAGGAAGGTATCATTGCCGTCCTCGAGGCCGACGGCGTCAGGTCCGATCGCGGTATCCCCAGCGATCGAGGTCGTGCCGCCGATACTAACGCTGTCGTCGCCACCGCCGGCGAAGAGGGAGCCGTCGATGGTGCCGCCGTTGAGATTAAACGTGTCGGTATTGTCGCCACCAATCACCGATCCGGTCACAAGACCTCCCAGCATCTGGTACTGGTTGAGACCTGCACCAAGATTGAGATTCAACGGAGTCGCCGTGTCGCCAATGGCGCCGTCCGAGACGATGACGCTGTCATCGCCGCCCAGCATACCGACCTCGCCGGTGCTGGCATCCAACGGAAAGGTCTCATCGACGAAAGGCGTCAGTGTTTCTGTCGCCAGGATTTGCCCGCCAGAGATGATGAGCAAATCGGCGCCATTGCCATCATAGAAAGGGTCTCCGCTGACAGGATAGCTGGTTAAGAATGGCGCCGTCGCCGGGTCCGAGGCCGGGCAGAGGATCGTCACGTTCGGCGCGCCTCCACTTAGGCCCGAGAACGCCTGGCAGGCTTCAGCTTCAACCGGCGCCAAAAACGCTGCGGCGCCAATCGCCAGCGCGGATACTCCGCTTAAGCCCAACATCCGGTTCCTGCCGGCCATCATTCCCTCTCCGCGAATAAGTCTCCGTGCAAATCCCCAAAAAGCCCAAATTGCGATTTTCCGCCAATGCATTTTTTGGATCGTCACAACGACGCTCTCGCATCTTCGAAACATAGCACTTGCTTTTTTGTGAGGATACAGTTCGATCTCCGCTGGCGAATATGCGATTGTGCCGGTTTTGGAGGATGCCTTCTGTAGGATGCCGCTTTGCCCGTTCGGCGCGACGACGCAACTCGTTGAAAGAACAAACTGAACGCGGATCGATTCCAGATACATGGCACGGTCGTACCGGTGTTTACAGGAATTTGAGCGTCCCAGAAAAACCACTTCTCCGTGGTTTGTATGCAACCGGCCGCGATGCGGGGCGCTTTATCGAAGGCATGCCATATGCATGTGTATGTCGTACCGGGAACTCCGGCCCCTATCTTTGAAGCGCTTCTTGGTATAAAAATCTGTTGGTCTTCGGCTGAGGTCCAGAAGCGCAAGTAGGATCGCATCAGCTTCGTGGCACGTTTCGACGCCTCCACGATTGTCGCACGGCGGAATGGCATGCTGACATGATCTATCACTACCGTTCCTTTTTACGAATTCCGACATTTCTGCTTTTGCTCTTTGCCGCCGCGATTGCCGCTCACGCGGCGATCGAGCAAACCCCATCGTCACAATCCCGTAACCGGCTGGCTATCGTGATCGGCAATTCCGACTATCAAAGTCCCCGGCTTGAGCATCTCCCTAATGCGGCAAACGATGCCACAAGGCTGTCAGAGAGCCTGAAGCGGCTAAATTTCGAAGTGCTGACGGGAACCGATCTTTCGACCGAGGGTTTCGCCAAACTACTTCGAGAAGCTGATGCAAAGCTGCCGACTGCCAGTGGAGTTTTGATTTTCTACGCCGGCCACGGCGTGCAGTTGCTTGGCGAAAACTACCTGCTCCCGATCGATACGCCCGATCCCGAAAGCTTGGAAAAACTAAAGGCCGGCGCCATCAGGCTGAATGATGTGATCGCGAGGTTCGCGCGCCGGGATCGCCAGACATTCATATTCCTGGACGCGTGCCGCAACAATCCGCTCGGTCCCGGCGCCGGCGCCGGCAATGGTCTGGCGCAAGTTGAAGTCGGTGAAAACACGTTCGTTGCCTTCGCCACCCAGCCCGGCAATGTCACGGCCGATGGCGGCGGCGAAAACAGCCCATTTACCATTGCGTTGCTGAAGAATCTTGAGATCCCAGGGCTCAGCATCTCGGACATGATGATCCGCGTCCGCAACGAAACCGAAGCGTTGACGGTTGGTCGTCAAGTGCCGTGGGATCAATCGAACCTGCGCGAGCAGTTCTATTTCACAGAGCAGCAGGTACTCGATCCAGCACAGTTGAGCGCAAGCCTTTCGCGAATTCTGGCGGACCCCATCGCAAAGAAGAGATTGCAGGTCGAACTTGCCTCCAACGACCTGCAAACTGCCGTGCTTATCGTCGGGCAAACGTTGCGGTCGGTCGAGATTGCGGCACCGTCAGCCGGTTTACCGGAGCCGGTTGGCACTCAGGTCGCCAATCTGTCTCCCGCTGAAACTGTTGAAGACGCCCGCCAAAGCGTCGTCTCCGGCCTCGAAACACTCATTGTCGGCACATCGGCGGGTGAAGCGGATAAGGACAAGGCGGGCGATCTTGCACGCAGCATTCAGACGGAGCTTCGTCGCCTGGGTTGCTACCGGATGCAGGTTGACGGCGATTGGGGCACCGGCTCCATCCGCGCCCTCACCGACTTCTACAAAAATACCAAACAGGTCGCGTCGACGACCGACCCGACCGTCGGACTGCTCGGCGATCTCTTTCTGCGCTCCGGCAGAATCTGCAAGCAGCCCGTCATAGTAAAGCCCAAGCCGGGCAAAGTTGCTTCGGATGCCGGCCCTTCGCGAACCAAAGCAGTCTCCAATCGCAAGACTGCGAAACGCTCACAGGTCGCCCCTGAACGCCCCGCAGCCCCCCCGCCAGACATTGGCGCGGGCATAGGCATTGGTGGTGTGTTTTAGGATATTGGCATCAGACGCACGTGGCGGAGTTGCCCTTGCCGCGCTGTGTGACATGATCTCGGCGTCAGGCCCGGCGGCCGATATGGTCCGCCGACTTCCCGAGGGCGGCCAGCAATGCCACGCCTGCGGCATCTCCGTCGCATTCTCGCGCGGCGGACGCGGGTTCAGCCAGCGCCGGTCGCCGGACCGCACTGCCAGCACCGCGCCTCGTGCCCGTTTGGGTTTTTCCGCGCAGCGAAGCCTGGAATGAAGGACATCATCTCGGCGCCTCCATCCGGTTGTCAAACGGGAGGATGCTGCCGGGGACTTTGTCTCACATCACCCGGATGGGTGAACCGGGCTGCGCTTTTGATAGTGTGCGCCATAGCGCGCTGTCTCTCCGAGGCACAACGTGCTACTGAATCTTACCTTCCCGACCACGGAGTTGGTCGATGCGTGTGGAACGAACTGAGCGGGCCATCGAGGCCTGTTACGATGCGCTCCTGGCGCCGGCCGAGTGGCCTCGCGCCTTGCAATTACTTGCAGAGTCGCTGGGGGCCGAAAGCTGCACCTTCTTCTCAGACGATGAAGAGGTGCCGCCGAAGATGCCCGTCTCTACCGAACACGCCGAATTCCACGAATTGTGGCTGCGCAATGAAGCCGACGCTCCGGACCCGCACGTCAGAAGAGCGCCCGCATTCCGCCGGGCAGGCTATACGACGCTCATCGAAGATCAGATCTCCACGGAAGAGGAGCGCAGGACGCTGCCATATTACCAAGAGATTGCTCGTCCCGGGGCACGGGATTGGTATGCGTCAACGCCCTTCATGGTCGATGAACATCGCTGGAGCATGCCTCTTTATCGTGGCGGGCGTCGTGGCAGGTTCTTTCCTGGGGAAACCCGCTGTTTCGCGGCCGTCGGCCCGCACCTTGGCAGGATCGTAAGGCTCGCCAAGTGGCTTGCAGCGTTCCAGCAGGTGTCGGAGCTCTCGTCGCTTGAACGAGCAAGCTGCGCGGCTATTCTGCTCGACGAAGAGGGCCGGGCAAAGCACCTGAACCTTTCGGCACAGAAGCTGATTGGCGAGGAGTTCCACCTTGTGAGAGGTCGCCCGGCAACCGATGACCCCTGCAGCAACGACCGGCTGCGGCGCCTGCTCTCCCGCGGTTTGCGCTGCCGGCGGGACGGAGCGCCTCCCGCGGCACCGGTGGTCATCAGCCGCGGCGAAAGGCCATGGCTTCTGGCAGAGGTGATGGCGCTGAGCACATTCGGCAGTGATCTGTTCATGGCCGGCTGCGTCGTCCTCCTGCTTATCGACCTGAGGTCTCTGGCGCGCCCGGATGCACTGCGCTTGCGCGCTGCATTTGGCTTAACGGCAGCCGAGGCCAAGCTGGCCGCTCGCCTCGCGTCGGGCGATGGCATCAATGCGGCGGCAATTGCCCCCGGCATCAGCCGCGAAACCGCGCGCACCCAGCTCAAAGCCGTTTTCGCCAAGACCAACACACACCGCCAAGCGGAACTCGCCACGCTCGTCACCCGTCTTCGGCTGCACGCATGATGGCCGTTTTGGTAGAGGAGGGGTCTATGAAGTCCGATCAGGAATTATTCGCGAAAGGTCTTGCCACATACCAGAAGGTTGTCGCGGCGAACTACATGGCCCACAGGGAGGTTTATGGAATGCTGCGCCAAGTTCTGCTCGATGAGGCTTCCGACGGCTTCGTCTTTGCCGATCTCGCCTGCGGGACCGCTCCCGGCTCGGCAGGCGCACTGGCTGGCAGCAATGTCGCACGCTATGTCGGCATCGACATATCTCAGCCGTCGCTCGACGTTGCGAAGGCAGCGCTTGCCACTCTCACCTGTCCGGTCGAACTGCGCTGCGAGGATTTCGTAGTGGCCATCGATTCCTGGGAGGGCCCCCTCGACGTTGTTTGGATTGGCCAGTCGCTGCATCACCTCCTTGCGCAGGATAAGGTGGCCTTTATGCGCAAAATCCATAGCCTACTGCCACGAGGTGGTCTTTTCTTGATCTGGGAGCCGACGCGCCTCGAGGGCGAAGATCGCGAGGGATGGATGAAGCGATTTCATCAGATGCGGCCGGATTGGGCAGCGATCTCCGACGAGGAGTTCGACGCCTTCGAGAGCCACAGTCGCGCGTCCGACTATGCCGAGACGGCCGCGACTTGGATTGGCATGGCCCGTGATGCTGGCTTCAGAACTGCGAACGAACTCATGACGGTGCCGAACCAATTGGCGCGCGTTTACCGTTTCCGTCACTAGGTTTTTCGACAAATTGCTCCGGCTGGATACCGTCGGCATTGCAACACTGAAAGGCGAGTTCCGTTCCTAGAAAGTCCGGAATTGGCGCATTCAAGCCGTGCATCGGTTCGTATCTTGCAACGCCCGTAGCATCTGCCAAGGATACGCGATCCTGATCCGATGGAGCACGGGATGCCGAGCCAAATGAGAAAGCTGACCTTGACCGCGGACCACGTCGCGCGGGTCCACAAGGTCGTTCAAGACCAGGGTTTGACGGCAGGTGCCGAGCTACACACCGATGCCGACTACGACAGCTGGGTCGAGCAAATGATCCGAACTCATCCGGCCCCGAAGGCACCGACCCGCCTGTTCGCCTACGGCTCCTTGATCTGGAAGCCGGAGATCGAGCATATCGGTGAGCAGGTAGGCCTCGCTCGTGGGTGGCATCGCGCTTTCTGCTTTCGCATGACCCGCTTTCGGGGCACGCCGGAGCAGCCCGGCCTTATGATGGCCCTCGATCGTGGAGGGCAATGCAGCGGCGTCCTGTACAACCTACCAGAGGACAACCTCGAACGCCAATTCGGCAAATTGTTCGACGCGAGTTCACCTATAAGCCGGCCAACAGCATGCCGCGCTGGATCACGGTCGAGACCGCCTCGGGAGCCACGCCGGCGTTGACCTTTGTTATGAACCGCGCCTCGCCTCTTTATGCCGGTCGTCAGTCACTTGAAGCAGTTGCCGATGTCCTGGCCCGGGCCTGCGGTCATTGGGGCACCGGGGCCGAGTACTTGCTCAACACGGTTTCTCACCTCGAAGCCAAGGGGATACGCGACCGCAACCTCTGGCGGCTGCAACGCCTTGTGGCGGAGTTGATAGAGCGAAACCCGGCGGAGGGGAACGCTCTTTGAGCCAACGGAGCGGTCATTGCGCACTTCGCTTCAAGCGTCCGCAGTTGGCGCTTCCCGTTGGTTAATACACCTGAGCCGCAGAACGCCCGTCATCAGGGTCGAAGGACTGGCTAGGGTGGAACTTTTGCCGCACGATGCCGGCAACGGAACAAGTAGTTGGCGCCAAATTCGGGACATTCGGGTTTTAGAGTCGACATTCACGCTACAGGCGGGTCGACGTCTAAAATGCTTTGATCGGGTTGGGGATGCAGTCATGACCGAAAGCCCAAAGATAAATATTCGCTCTTCTGAAATCGACGACCTCCCAGCTCTGAGTCGCCTGATTTTCAGGACCGTCGAGACCAGCTACAGCGGCGTCTACCCTCCACGCGCGATCGCATTCTTGAAGCAATTCCACTCTGAGGAAAAGGTCTTGCAGCGCATTGAGACAGGAGTGACACTCGTTGCGGAACAGGGTAGCCAACTGATCGCGACTGCAAGTCTTGACGGCCAGGAAATCACGGCTGTCTTTGTCGATCCTGATAGACAACGATTGGGATTCGGGCAGCTGTTGATGCAAGACTTGGAGGAGCGGGCTCGAAAAAACGGTCTCAGAGAGACGATTCTAAGCGTCTCACTTCCGTCCAAGAAATTCTACGAGCGTCTTGGCTATCAAATTGTCGAAGAGCGCATCAAGGATTTAGGCGATGGCCAATCGCTCAAATTCTGGAAGGCCAAGAAGAGACTCGTTTCTCCAACCGAATGACGGCTTTCGATCTGTCGTGCCGCGGCAAGGACGTCCGACTTAGGGTCAAGGCTTGCCGCAGAATTTCTCCCCACGAAGGATAGAGAAGGGTGGTCGCATCAGATCGTAGCGCGAACGGCAGGTTTGGAGAAACGCCATGAAGGTCAGCAACTGGCGCGTTCTTCCGCTTGGCGAGCGCGTAACAATGACCCCTCGTTGCTGCCGTTCAGTCGCAAAATCCCAAAGCCCGGATAGGGTGACGCGCATCTAATATTCCGAGACACCGGCCGCGCGGTGCGAGGCCATGTCTGTCAAACGGCATCCAAAACTGACCCCGGATTGGAGTGCGCCCCTTGGGGCGAACATCTATCAGGCGGCGTTTTGACCGGTCTGCCGGACGTGTTGATCCTCAAATTGCTGCGGGCTGAGATATCCCAGCGCCGAATGTAGCCTTCGTTTGTTGTAGACCTCCTCAATGAAGCGAGGAAGGTGCTCGGTGACTTCCTCGAAGGTTTCGAAAGCCATCGGGTAAACGGCCTCGACCTTGAGCGTCTTCATGAAGCTCTCGGCCTTGGCGTTGTCATAGGGACTGCCCTTGCGTCCCATCGAACCGAACAGCCCTGCATCTGCCAAGAAGTGTCGATAGGCTTCCGCCGCATATTGCGATCCGCGATCGGAATGATGAATGCAGCCAGGCGGCGGCTGTCTTCCGGCAATTGCCGCTTGCAGGGCAGCGACTGTCAAACGCGCGTCGATGGACCGGCCAATGGCGTAGCCGGCGAAATCCAGTCATCGATGTACTCGGATGCGCGGTTGTGGCTGTCGAATGCGGCAAACCCTCTTCAGTGACCATCGACCATCCCGGACGCAGCTGTCGACCCTATCAAACCACCACCCCTCGAAAACGCTTAGGTACCCAGATCAGGAAGAGCCCGTGCGAGGGAGCAAAACTGGAGCCCGTCGCATGAAGTCCTCGTTTTTCGCTTGCGCAGCGTGTGAAGGGACTAGCCAACCTCGTCCCACTCGTCGATTGCCCCGACAAAATCCTGACAGCGGAGATCAACCGGGACAACGAAGGTCCCTGAGCGTTTTGTGAGCTACTTTGGCGCTAGCGTGGTCCCCATGACCAGCATCTAAAGGTGCGGGGATTTCGAAGTGGGACGCGCTCTTCCCCTTTCCTCTGTGGGAGCGAACTGGGCCGCCATCGCCGCCTTCGCCAAGCGACAGGTAACGCCCGTGACACCGCAACGCCACCAAGATCGGCAAATTTACACCGAGCGGCATGGCGGATAAGACTGGGCATAGGCGATCGGTGTCCCAAATGAAGGGCCTACTGGAGATCAAGATGCTTGGCCAACTGGTTGTCCTGCGGGACGCCCGGGAGATCGCGCTGCCGCCGTCGAAGAAAACCCGCGCTCTACTCGCCTATCTGGCGGTGACGAACCGGAGGCAGCGGCGCGACCATCTGTGCCAGGTGTTCTGGGACATCCCGGACGATCCGAGGGCTTCGCTGCGATGGAGCCTCTCGAAGCTCAGGCACATCATCGACGACAATGATCACTGTCTCAGGACCGATCGGGACAGCGTGCTTTTCGACACTACCGGTGTCGACGTCGATGTGCGGGGGGTCGCCCACCTGACCGCCGGCGATGTGTGCTCACTCGACACCCAACGGCTGGAGGCGACGGCTGCCTTGTTCCGGGGGAGGTTCCTTGAGGATCTGGATCTACCGCGCTGCCCGGTGTTCGAGGCGTGGCGCACATTCCATGGCGACACCTTGGATCGCACCCGATTGATGATCCTGCAGGCGCTTGTCGAGCGACTGCGCTCGGACCCTGAGCGGGCGCTTTCGCACGCGGAGACACTGCAGTCCCTCGATCCGGCCAACAAGCAGATCGCCTTGGAGGTTCGATCGCTGGCCGCCGCGGCCAGGCAGCGCGCGTTGCAACCGCCGCTGGCGCGCGAGGAGCACCAGGCGTTGGCCGAAGGCTCCGCGACGGGCGCCCAGCGTTCCCAGGAGATACACTATTGCAGCAGCCCGGACGGAGTTCGGATCGCCTATGCGATTTCGGGCAGGGGCCCGCCGCTGCTTCGCGCGGCGCACTGGATGTCGCACCTGCAATACGAATGGGAAAGCCCGGTGTGGCGACACTGGATCGATTCGCTTTCGACCCGGAATACCCTGATCCGCTACGATGAGCGCGGTAACGGCCTCTCCGACTGGAATGTCGGCGACGTCTCCTTCGACGCCATGGTCACTGATCTGGAAAGCGTAGCCGACGCAAGTGGTCTCGACAGGTTCCCCCTGCTCGGCGTCTCGCAAAGCTGCGCCATATCGATCGCCTATGTCGTCCGCCACCCCAAGCGCGTATCGCGTCTG
This sequence comes from Mesorhizobium sp. M1396, assembly GCF_040317725.1. NCBI lineage: Bacteria > Pseudomonadati > Pseudomonadota > Alphaproteobacteria > Hyphomicrobiales > Phyllobacteriaceae > Mesorhizobium > Mesorhizobium sp. M1396. The sequence continues at coordinate 9,432 of NZ_JAMYLA010000004.1, forward strand.
ATCCTCTATGGCGGCTATGCAAGGGGCCGGCGAAAGCGGGGTGACAGCCACCAGTTCGACACGCATGACGCGATGACCACCCTGATCCGCGAGGGATGGGGCAAGGACAATCCCGCGTTCCGCCAGCTGTTCACCGAGGCATTCATTCCGGGTGCCAGCCGGGAGCAGATGGCTTGGTTCAACGATCTCCAGAGACAGACCACGTCGCCACTCAACGCCAGCCTGCTTCACACCACTTTCGGCGACATAGACGTCTCGGCGATGCTGGGAGACGTCGGCGTTCCGACGCTGGTGCTGCATGCCAGGAACGATGCCGTGGTTCCCTTCGAGGAAGGCAAGGTACTCGCGGCCGGCATACCGGGAGCGCGCTTCGTCGACCTCAACAGCACGAACCATATCCTGCTCGGCGACGAGCCGGCCTTTGCCGATTTCATGCGGGAAGTCAGGTCCTTCATGGCCCACCCGAAGTGAGGGAACGGCCGGGCCCGCGCCACCGCGGCTTCCGCAGCCTGGAATTCCTACGCTCATTTCAACGCCCGCGACAACACTCCCGCTAACGCCAGGCGGCGACCATCGGCGCCATTCAAGCAAAGGAGGACCCGAGATGAAGATCCATACTGTGATCGGCGGAGGCGGCGTGAAGCTGCATGTGCGAGAATGGGGCAAGTTCGACGCTCCAGCCATCCTCTTCATCCATGGATGGTCGCAAAATCACCTGTGCTGGAAGAAACAGTATGAGAGCCGGCTGGCGAAAAGCTTTCGCCTCGTCGCCTTCGACCTTCGCGGCCACGGATGTCGGAAGCGCCCGAGGCACACGAGCGGTATACCGAGCCGAAGCCATGGGCAGATGATATCGCTGCGATCATCGACCAGCTCAAGCTCGACCGACCGGTGCTCGTCGGCTGGTCCTATGCGGGCTTCATCATCTGCGACTACCTGCGTGCATACGGTCAGGACGCGATTGCCGGCATCAACTTCGTGGGTGCGGCGGTCCGCTCGACCGCGCGGTGTTCGGGGTCCTGATCGGCCCGGGTTTTCTCGATCACGTGCCCGGCGCGACGGCGGACGACCTTCCTTCAAACATCCAGGCGATGCGCGAATTCGTGCACGGCTGCACCGCGCGGCCACTGCCGAAGGCCGAATATGAGGTCGCGCTGTGCTGGAACATCGTCGTTCCGGCAAGGGTGCGGGCCGCGCTCGTTACTCGCGCGGTCAATTCCGACGACGTTCTGGCCACACTGCGCAAATCCGTGCTGATGACCCAAGGCCGCGATGATACGGTGGTTCTGCCGGCAATGGGCGAGCACATCCTTCAGATATGCCTCACGAGCAGCGCTTCTTGGTATTCCGAAGTCGGACACGCCCCCTTTATCGAGGACACCCTCCCGCTTTCAATCGCGAACTCGCCGATTTTGTGCGGAGCGCGAGGACATCATATGTCGATAAGGATACGAGCCATCGAATAGCTCTTGCCGGATTGGGCTGATCGGCTGGCGTGACAGCGCCCCTGCCGTTCAGCACGCGCTGCACCGTTGCCGTGCCGCTTTGCGAACGCGCGGTCTGGCTTCTCTTCACCGCTTATGCCGCGTCGCTGATCGCGGCAAGGCTGTGCTTCGACCACCTGCCTGACAGGCTAGGAGGCGCGCGCGTCGCCGTGATCTTCGTGGCGGGTGAGCAAGGCATACCGATCGAACCACGGCTAGCGGAAACAACGACCGAACTGTTCCCGAACGTCGTCGAGGCTCGTATGGCATACGCATGGAGAGCGAAAGCGGTGAAACCATGAGCGCCGGCAGGCCTGCGTCACGCCCATTTTCAGCACACCGTTGGTCATGCGATGGCGCCGAGGCTCATTGTTAACACCAGCACGGATAGTTGGTGTTAACAGTGCAGTGATTGCGCTCACTGAACTTCCCGCGTAGGAGCGAGATAGTCAACAAGGAGACCGAACTATGGACGACGCAAGCGAGCAGTCGGGCATCGATCTGTTGGGGCTGACCGCAGACATTGTCGCCGCCTATGTTCAGAACAACGCGACTCCGGTGTCGGGTCTCTCGGATTTGATCCTCAGCGTCAATTCTGCTCTGTCAGGGTTAATAGAGCCCGTCGCCCCACCGCCACCAGTGCTGACTCCAGCGGTAAATCCGAATAAGTCGGTGTTTCCCGACTACATCGTAAGCCTCGAGGATGGGCGCAAGTTCAAATCTATGAAACGCCACCTAGGTTTGCTGGGCATGACACCGGACCAGTACAGAGCTAAGTGGGGTCTTGCGAAAGACTATCCTGTGGTGGCGCCGAGCTACGCGGCCCAGCGATCAGCGCTCGCAAAATCCATGGGCCTTGGCCGCAAGGCAGCTGCGAAAACGCCGCCGAGGAAAGCGTAAAGGCGAAAAGCTTAGGCGTCCCTCGGTATCTGTAACTTCTAGACTTCCGCTCCTAACGGACGCATTCTCCCTCCTGGGAGAGGGCGATGGGCAAAGCAGTTCATCTCAAATGGACAGGACGACGAAGGCCATGGTGGCACGCGCATCGCGCCAGTCACCTCGTAATGGTTCTTGCACTACTTTGGTTTACGTCCGTTGCTTGCGGCGATCAGCGCCAGCTCCCGCGGGTCCATTCGTACGGCACTTCACCGAGCTATGTCGCGGCGCGGAATATGGGCTGCGACATCAAGGGGAACATTAACGAGCGCGGCGAGCGCATCTATCACATCGCCGGCCAAGCATATTATTCGGCAACGCGCGTGAATCCGGCCCGAGGCGAGCGCTGGTTCTGCTCGCAGTGGCAAGCATGGTGGGCCGGTTGGCGGAAAGCCAAGGTGTGATGGTGGCGACCGCCTTGGACCTGTTTATTGCCCTTGATAGCCGCGAATAGCCCTCATGGCTCTCCATTGGTTCAACCCTCCCGTCTACGTTAGGACTGACCGTCCTGGCATCCGCTTCGGGGTCAGCCACGTCGAGGGTGCCGTCGAGCAGCTCCTGAAGTGGACCAAGCGCGGCCCTAAGTGGAAGCAGGCGGTTGAGACCTGCATGGCCGCAATGGAAGGCAACGTGCCCACTCAGGAGGTACGCAGGGCATTCGAGGCGGCGGCCAAGGAGGAGAGCATGTTCCTCCCACCCGCATAGGTCTCCCGGCCCGTCTTGACTCCGTGAATCCAGAGAACCGGCCGGGCGCATCCAGATCACGCCGGAAGGATCGGAGAGCGCGCCTTCGCCTGAAACGAGTGACGAGTGGCGACAACAAGATTGAGTGCAATGGCGTTTCGCTGCGGAGTCGATCCGGACGTGTCGTCACGCCAATTCCATCGCGTTGGCCGAAATGCTATCCGGATCGACAAGCACTCGCTTTCACCTCGTTCGATTGAGATTGCCAGGACCGCTGATTTGGGGATGCTCACTCGCGCCACGACCGGCTCTGGCACCGGGACTCCGCGATGGCCCCTTGCGAAGGATTCGGCAATCCGTCGGTCGGTCGTCCAAGACAGGCCGTGCACGCGATCCCTGCTACACCCACGATAGATCTGAATGACATCGGGTAGCTGATCGTAGAACACGCGATCCCTGCCTTCCAGGAAATCCTCCATCGGCTGATGGAACTGCAGCAGTTCCAGGAGTTCATCCTGCTGATGCCAGGTCGCGTCCGACGTCGGCCAGACGTTGTGGAATACGCCAGAACAACTCGGCTGGAAGATACCATCGTCCAGCATGAACTGAAGCCGGTTGACCGAGTCGAGCCCTCCAAGGATTCGCTTCCACGTCACGTCAAGCTCGATCACAGTAACTCCCGGAGTGAGTGCAAAAGAAAACCAGCGACCTGCCGGTTTGGCAATTTCAGCGAGCGGCACTGCCAGTATGAGAACGTGCCCGGAAGCGCGGCAACAACCAGCAAAAGCGTCGATTGCTGGGGCGAACCGACGCGGTCCCGCGTGTCAGATCCTGTTTTCCCAACCCTGTCAGATTTTTCCAGCACTCTTCCAAATTCAATTTTTCGAGGGTGTCATGGTCCATCAGGCTTCCTCTGGGAACTCACCCACTGGCTGCTGCCCGAAGACAACTTTGGACCGGAAGCGGATGTCGTCTTCTGGCTCTGCAAGGAAGATTGCAGACGATCAACCTACTGGAGATGGGTCGTGGGGCGCTCGGCGGCGGCGATGCCCGAGCGCCTGGACCTTCGGCTAGGTCTGGTCGATTCGTTTGCCGGCAAGATCGGCGCCTATCTCGTCAAGGATTGGTGGATGGCGCTAGTGTCTCGGTTTGAAATTTTAGACACCTCAGAAACGACCGTTCAGCTAAGCATCGAGATGTGGTATGATTCGCCTCATGGGGAAGAAGAAGAAGAAGGCAAAGCAGGCGATTGATGCGCCGTTAGAGGGCGGGCTTGAAGCGGAGGCAGCTTACTATGCCCGCAAGGTGGCATCACTAGAGACGAGGCCGCCAAGATCATCCGGGAAGCCCAGGCACCGAAGCTCTCGATAGTCCACAAGGACGCCGTGACGGGCAGGTAACCGCTTAGCTACCTGCTTTTTGTAAAGGACCGCGCTTGCCCACCTTCGGCGCAACGGCTTCCATCACTGAGGCGTACCTGGATGGCGCGCTGGTCGTGGTCGGTCAGCTCATGCGGGATAGTCAGGGCTGACCGGCGAGCAAGACAATCAGGCGAGCCCTCCACGCAGTAGCGCACATCTTGACCGTACAAACGACGACGATTTCGCGCAGGTGCAGGGCTCATCATTTGCACCCTGTCATCTCTACCGCTACGTTTCTCCACCCAGCCCGTTTCCAGCCCGCGTTCATATTCTGAAGGACCCATGACATCCGATAACAAAGCGCGTGAACATTTCGCCATCGATCTCGCGCGACGCGCCGGTGAGTTCGGCCTGAAATATTTCCGCGATCTCGACAGCCTTACCATTGAGAGCAAGGGCCATCAGGATATGGTTTCGCAGGCCGACCGAGAGGTCGAGCTGTTCATCCGCGCGGCGATGAAAGCTGCCTATCCGGACGACGGCATTGTCGGCGAGGAACATGCCTCGGTCGCCGGATCGACCGGGCATGTCTGGGTGATCGACCCGATCGACGGCACTGCGAATTTCGTGCGCGGCATTCCGGCTTGGTGCGTGGTCATCGCCTGCGCCAAGGATGGTGATACCGTGGTCGGCGTCATCCACGAGCCCTCCACCGGCGAGACCTTCCATTGCCGCAAGGGCGGTGGTGCGTTTCTCAACGGCAAGCCGATCAGGACAAGTGCCGTCACCAGCCTGACCGAAGGTTCGGTCGGCATCGGCTTCTCCAACCGCGCCGAGATGCAAAATATCGTTACGCTCATCCGCTCTCTGGTTGCCGAAGGCGGCGTGTTTTTCCGCAACGCTTCGGGTGCGCTCATGCTCGCCTATGTCGCTGCCGGCAGGTTGCTGGGCTATGTCGAGGAGCACATGAACGCTTGGGATTGCCTGGCCGGCATGCTTTTGGTGGAGGAAGCCGGCGGCACAATCGTCAAGCCGGACCCGAGGACCGTTCTGGAGAAAGGCACGCTGGTGATCTGCGCCGGCAACGGTGTGTTCGCCCAGATTCGCGACCTCTGCGTCGAACCCTTCAAGCTTTGATCAGAACCGGGCCGCGCTCCGGAAAGCCGATGCCGACACTGTGGCCCTCCTGAAACGGCTCATCGACGTTGCGCGACAACACGAACACGTCGCCAAGCGCCGTGGCAATGACCAGTTCGAGATGGCTGCCGGCATAGGTGACCTTTACGACCGTACCTGCGATCGTCTGCGGCGCGCCGGCAGGACCGATCTCGATGCGACTTGGACGGACGGCCAGCTTCGCCGGGCCGGCCCGGTGCCCACGCGCCGGCAGTTTCAAGGTAAGCGAACCGAGCCGAACGGCCGCTTCGTCCCCTTGCACTGAGACCACCTCGCAATGCAGTATATTAGCTTCACCGATGAAGTCGGCAACGAAAGCGTCGGCTGGCGCATCGTAGAGTTCGCGTGGCGTGCCGTCCTGTGCGACCACTGCCTTGTTCATGACGATGATGCGGTCCGAAACCGCCAGCGCCTCTTCCTGGTCGTGCGTGACATAGACCACGGTCAGCCCGAGCTTTATCTGGATCTCCCTGATTTCCTCGCGCACGTGCCGGCGCAGTTTGGCGTCGAGGTTGGAGAGAGGCTCGTCGAACAGCAGCACTTGCGGTTCGAGCACCAGCGCGCGCGCCACCGCCACGCGCTGCTGCTGACCACCCGACAGTTCGCTGGGCAGGCGCGCCTCGAAACCGGTCAGGCCGACCAACTCCAGCCCGGCGCGGGCGCGGGACGCGGCCTCCTTCTTGCCATGGCCGGAGAAGCGCAAACCGTAGGAGACGTTTTCCATCACCGTCATGTGCGGGAACAACGCATAGGACTGGAACACCATGGATACGTCGCGGTCGGTGGCCGGCAGCCGAGTCACGTCGTCGCCGCCGATCAGGATACGGCCGCTGGACGGCATTTCCAGGCCGGCTATCATGCGCAGCGTCGTCGTCTTGCCGCAGCCGGAAGGTCCGAGAAGTGTCACCAGCTTTCCGGCTTCGATTGCAAGTGAGATGTCGTTCACCGCCGGCGTACTGGCACCTGGATAAGTCTTGGTGACATGCTCGAAAGTCACCGAGGCTGCATTGCCGCGAATTTCGGCCATCACCCGGCTCCTGCTATTGTCGTCTGGCCGCCTGGCGTTGCGGGCAGGCTGACATTGGTGCGTACGCTCCAGCCGCCGTCGCCCCCCTGGATGCCGCGCCGGCCGATATTGCGGCTGCCGACGACCAGCTGCATCAGGCCGATGACCACCAGCATGACGACGATCAGTACCGTCGAATAGGCGATAGCGATGCCGTACTCATTGTTCTCGACACGTCCGACGATGTAGCTGGTCGAAAGATCGTAGCGCGCACTGACCAGGAAGATGACGGCGCTGATTGCGGTCATCGCACGCACGAAGGAATAGACAAGCGCTGCCAGCATTGCCGATCTCAGCAATGGCAGGATGACGCGTCTGAAGGTCTGCCAGGAGTTGGCGCCAAGTGTGAGCGAGGATTCGTCCAGGCTGCGGTCGATCTGTGACATGGAGGCGACGCCGGCCCGCACGCCTACCGGCATGTTGCGGAAAATGAACGACAGCACGAGGATGATGCCGGTTCCGGTCAGTTCGATCGGCGGTACGTTGAAGGCAATGATGTAGCTGACACCGATGACGGTTCCCGGAATCGCGAACGACAGCATCGTCGCGAATTCGAAGGCATTCTTGCCACGGAAGTTCTGGCGAACGAGAAGGTAGGCGGTCAGAAGTCCTATCCCTGCGGTCAGCGGCGCCGATATCAGTGCTATTTCCATCGTCGTCCAGAACGAACTCCATGCCGAGCCCGACCAATGGATGCCGAATTCATTCCAGCCGATGGAGAATGCCTTCTTGTAGTTCTGCAATGTGAGGCTCTGATCGACGCCCCACAGCTTGACGAAGCTGCCATAGAAGATCACCGCGTAGACCAGCACGGTGAACGCCGTCCATATCCCAGCGATGATATATAGCGCGTGTGTCAGCCCCTCCGGCAAGCGTGGATGGACGCCGGCGTCGCCCTTGCCGGTGACAGTGGTATAGGAGCGCCTGCCGATCCAGAAGCGTTGCGCATAAAAGGCGCCAAGCGTGAAGCCTAGCAGCACCAGTGCCAAGATCGCCGCAAGTGCCGCATCGTTCTGCGCGCCGACAATGGCGAAGAAGATTTCCGTCGACAGGACATCGTAATTGCCGCTCAGCACCAGCGGATTGCCGAAGTCGGCCATGCTTTCGATGAAGCCGAGCAGAAAGGCGTTGGCGAGGCCTGGCCTCATCAGCGGCAAGGATACGGTCCAAAAGGTCTGCCAGCGGCTGGCGCGCAGCGTCTGCGAGGCTTCTTCCATGGACGGGCTGACGCCTTCGACAACGCCGATCAGAACCAGGAAGGCGATCGGGGTGAAGGCGAGAACCTGGGCGATGAGCAGGCCGGGAAGTCCGTATACCCAGCGTGTTGGCTGGATGCCGAAGACGCCGGCGACGCTCTGTGTCACTGCGCCCGACAGTCCGAACAACAGGATGATGGCAAGGCCGATGACAAAGGCCGGCGTGATGATCGGCAACACGGTCAGCGCACGCAGCAGCTTGCCGTGGCGGAAACCCGTGCGTGTCACGACAAGCGCGAACACCAGCCCCAGAAACATGGTCAGCAGACCGACGAGTACAGCGAGCAGCAGCGAGTTCCAGGCAACGCCGCAGCGGCTGCCGCCGGCCAGACAAGCCAGGCTCCAGAGGCGCGAACTGAACAATTTGGCCAGGAACGCGACAAGCGAATAGCCTCCGTCGTCGGTCTGCATGGCGTTGGCCAGCATCATCAGGATCGGCATGAAGATGAAGACGGAAACCACCGCGACGACAAAGCCGATTGAGCTGACGACGAATACGTCGCCGCCGACGGCACCGCGTGCGGCAATACCCAGGGTGAACAGGAACAGAAAGGCGCCACTGACCAGCAGGGCGCCGTAACCCATGCCGAACTGGCGGTCGCCAAGATCGCCGAACAGGCTGGTCAGCCAGCTGAACTGCCAGCCGTGCAATCCGATGGCGAAGCCCTGGAACAGAAGCCAGCCAAATCCAGTAGCGCCGACAATGACGAGCAGCCGGCCGAAAAACGGATCGGATTTGTTGCGACCCCACAGAAGCAGCGGCGCCGCCAGCAGGAAGCCGAGCGGCGCCAACCACAGTTTCCCGCCCTTGAGGGCCAGAACCAGCGCCGGTGCGAATTTGCTTTCGAACGGGTAGCCGTCTAACAGCCAGGAAAGGCCGAAGAACCCGTCCTCGATGCCGTACCAGGGCAGCAAGGCAAACCCCACCCATCCGATCGCCATCCAAAGGACGGCGGTCGGTTCAAGGGGCCAGCGGGTTTGACGAAAGCGCATCTGCTATTGCGGCAGCGACGCGACCTCCTCGTCCCACTTTTTCAGCAGGCGCTTGCGCTCTTTGCTCGACCCATACTTCTTGAAGTCGTAGTCGATCAGCTTGATGGCAGAGAGGTCAGGCGCCTTGTCGGAGGTTTTTGCCGCCTTGTTCGACGGAACCTGGAATGACCCCGCATCCTGCGCCTTAGACTGGACATCGGCCTCGAGCGCCCAGTCGTAGAATTTTTTCGCGGCTTCCATGTTGCGGGCGCCCTTGATGATCGATTCCGAGCCGATCTCGTAGCCGGTTCCCTCGCAAGGGGTGACCGGAACGATCGGGAAGCCGGCAACGACCTGCGACACGGCGTCGTGGATGAAGACGATGCCGATCGTGGTTTCACCAAGCCCGGCGGCCTTGATCGGCGCCGAGCCCGACTTGGTGTATTGGTTGACGTTCTTGTGCAGGGCTTTCAAGTACTCGAAGCCCTTCTCCTCGCCGAACAGCTGGACGATCGTCGCCAGCATGTTGTAGGCTGTACCTGAGGAATTCGGGTTGGCGACCTGAATCTGTCCCTTGTATTCCGGCTTGATCAGATCGGCCCAGCATTTCGGCTCGGGCAGATTGTTCTTGACGAGCAGATCCTTGTTATAGCCGAAGCCCAGTGCGCCGGAGTAGATGCCGACCGTGCGGTGGCCGGATGTTTCCGCCTGCTTGATCGCCCAGGGCTGCAACTGATCGATCAGGGGTGATTTGTACTCCTCGGTCAGACCCTCCTCGGCCGCCTGTAGGTGCGGGTCACCGGTGCCGCCCCACCAGATGTCACCCTTGGGATTGGCCGCCTCGGCGCGCAGCTGCGCGTAGATTTCGCCGGCGCTCTTGCGGGTCATGTCGACGGTGATGCCGGTCTTTTCCTCGAAGGCCCGCGCCGTCTGCTGGCACCAGACCTCGTCGACGCCGCAATACATGGTCAGGCTTTCGGCGGACGCCGATGACGACGCGCTCCACATGCCGGCGGCAAGGATACTGGCGCCGAGAATTGCCCTTTTTATCATGTTGAATTCCTCCCTAAGTTATTTGCCGACTTATGAAACCCAGATAGGCGGAAAATACAAGTTGGAAGCTAGCACCCGCCGACCGAGTTGCAGCGCTTTCCATAGATGGCGCTGCGCATAACTCACAGTTTCCATCTTACTGAGGCCGCCTGCTCACTGGCGGCTGTAGCGAAACGTGGGATGCAATTCGAGCACCCGGGCGCCAGCAAGCGCCTTGCGCAGCGCAGACATTTGTACCTGCAGGGTATTGTCCCCCACCACCATTCGCTGTCGAAGAGTTCGAGCTTACCGACCACCGATTCCGGCTTTTTCAGCAACGCGCCAAGGATATCGAAGCAACGCGATGGAAGCTCTATCGGCCCGCCCGGGCCGAGCAATTGCCGTTCCGCGCGTTTCAGCTGGTAAGGTCCGAAGTGGATGTCCATTCGACAGTTGTCGCGTCCGAGTACAGCAGCTTAGCTGAAGCCACGGCGAAAGCGAACTTCAGTGTTGTTCAGGATTTTTCAGGTTCGCGCCAAGGACCCGTGCGTCAACCTAGGCGATGCTCATGGCTACAGGAGGACGCCATGGCCGATATCGCCACCCACCTAGTCACCCATTCAAGACTGCTCCCCAAACTAGGCATCGGTGCCGCACTGTTTGCGATGACCAAGGTTCTGGGCGGAGCCTTTGAGATGGCGTACGTGGCACCTTACGAGACCATTGCTATTGCGCGTCGACCACCTCTCGCGGACCCATCTGATCTTCAGCGCCGCGATCCGAATCGTAAAGGGCATTAAGGACGAAGGTCTGCTTTCGGGAAGTCGCAAACTGATCTATTGCGGCCGGACATTGGGCGCGAAGCCGACGTTAGCGGCGAATTTGAACCGAATGCCCCGTCATCCCTTGTTCATGATTTGTGCTTCGAAAGTTGCATAAAGAGGCAACGTGGAACGAATCGGGAGGGCGGTTGGTGTGGGGATAATCAGACCTGGCCTATTGCCGATTGTGCCAGCCGACGCGCATTTTCGTGGCGATGGTGGCGGAACATGTTGAATTGGCGTTGTTTGAGCAGTCACTTGGCAACATCGAAGGCCTGCATCGGCCGTTCTGTGATCGTGTGGCTGACGCTGCGGAGAAAACCGCAGGATCGGTTCTTTTCGACGTTCGTGTCGACGGCGATAGCTGCGTTCAGCGGATGGCCGCGATTGGGTATGGCGTCACGGGCACAGCAATAATCGTGATGGCGAAGAACGGACAACTTAAATGCGCATCGGTAAACGGGGACATCGCTGTTTTGGTGGCAGAATTGGCTGCCTGGTATGCGTCTCCGCTGAGTGAGCAAGCGAAGGTTGACCCCCGCGGAGCGGCCATCATCCTGCTAGCCAAGCTTCGGAGCTCCAATCACTTCGCCTGTTTCTAGCTGAGCGCCGCTTCGCCGGCGCGACGGCAAGGAGGCGGTGACGTCTCCGACACCAAGCTGCCTCTGATTAGGTGAATTCGTTGGTGAAGCGTCCGCAGTAGAGTCTCTTCTCACCGAATTGAAAGCCGTGGTAAACGGCGCCCATGGGCATCAGGAACTATCTGATCGAAGGCGGATCCGGCACTGGAAAAACGTCGGTCGCTACCGAGCTGGAACGGCGCGGCTACCACGTCATTCATGGTGACCGGGTCTTGGCCTATGTCGGCGACCCCGAGACAGGCCAGGCACTGGCCGGACCACCTGAAGGCGTCGCGGACCGCATCGCCTGGAGTTACGCGCACTGGATTTGGCCTGTCGACAAGGTCCGATCCTTGGTCGCCGACACCACCCACCCAGTCACCTTCTTCTGCGGCGGCTCCCGTAACTTCCATAAGTTCCTGCACCTATTCGACAAGATTTTCGTGCTCGAAATAGATGTCGAGACGCTGAACCGACGTCTGGATGGACGGCCAACTGAGCCGGGTTTCGAGCCAGACGAGCGTGCGTTGGTACTCCGCTATCATGGGACCCGCGAATACATTCCCGTCGGGATCAATATCGACACGGCCGGCACCGTCCCGAGTGTCGTCGACGATATCCTTGTTCGGCTGGCCTAAGGCCTTGAAAGTGTTGCGAATGGGATGGGGCTCGACCATCCACGACAAGCCAGCTTCGAAGCCTGGCATGTCAAGCGCTTCTCGCTGATCGAGATACGCAAGAGCCGGACCGATTGCATCGCTTGGCTCAAGATGCACGACTATCCGCTGCCGCCGAAATCAGCCTGCATGGGATGTCCATGCCATCAAGACCCTCAACCTCAACGTCAAGGCGCGCATCGAGTGCGTCGACTTGGGTGGTGGCCGCTCCGCAACCTGCCGCAAGATTATGTTCGTTCGGCTGGACCAGATCTATGGGCTAGCGGAAGTCCGCGGCGGGGTCGTTCTTTCGCGCTCCTCCATGCGCACGCCGATTAGATGCTGGCCTGCGCCTTGTAGAGGTGGGCATAGGCTCCTTCGGCAACGATGAGAGCTTCATGGGTCCCCTGTTCTGTGATCCCCTGTTCGGTCAGCACCAGGATCCGGTCCGTATTGCGAACGGTCGAAAGCCGATGGGCGATGACGATCGTCGTCCGCCCTTCGGCAAGGTCGAGTAATGCGGCCTGGACGGCCCGCTCACTTTCATTGTCAAGCGCGCTCGTAGCCTCGTCGAAGATCAGGATTGCTGGATCCTTGAGGAACGCGCGGGCGATGGTGAGGCGCTGCTTCTGGCCCCCGGACAGTTTCACGCCGCGCTGTCCGATATCCGTGGCGTAGCCATTCGGGAGCGCCATGATGAAATCGTGAGCGTTGGCCGCCTTTGCCGCCGCGATGATTTCGGCTTCCGACGCATCCGGCCGCCCGTAGCGGAGGTTTTCCGCCACCGTACCGGCGAACAGATAGACGTCCTGCTGCACGACACCGATGCTTTGCCGCAGCGACTTCAAGCCGATGTCGCGGATGTCGGCACCGTCGATCAGGATCGCGCCTTCACTCACCTCATAAAAGCGCGGGATCAGCGCGCATAAGGTGCTCTTGCCGACGCCGGAGGCGCCGACGAGGGCCACGAACTCGCCGGGAGCAATATCGAGGGACAGTTCTTTGAGAACATGTGGCCCGTCCTCTTCGTAACGGAAGCCGACATCGCGAAACGCCAGGGCGCCGCGCGGGCGGGAGATGTCGGAGGCAGCCGACCGATCCACGATCTCCGGCTCCACCTCCAAGATCTCCATCGCCCGACTGAAGCCGGTGTAACCCTCCTGCCAGAGCCGCACGAAATTTGCCAGGCGTTTGACGGGATCGACGAGCACCGCGACGCACAGAAGGAAGGTCATCATATCCGCAACGCCGAGCTCGGCATTGACGACCCTGACGGCGCCCATGACGATGACGGCGACCGTGATAAGCTGTGCGAAGGTCGTGTTCCCGACCGAGAAGAAGGCCTCGCTCCTGTAGCCTTCCCTACGGCTCTGAAGAAAACGGGCATTCTCCTCGTCGAAGCGGCGGATCTCGAGGTCCTCATTGGCAAAGGATTGGACAACGCGGATACCGGCAAGCGAATCCTCGATGCGTTCATTGACCGCCGCGATCCGCTCCTTGCTGAGCCTTAGCGCCCGGTTCATGCGGCGGTTGAAATGCAACGCGTAGAACACTGCAAAGGGCGTAGCCCCGAGGATAAGCAAGGTGAGCGGCAGGTCGATATAGGCCAGGAGGAGAATTGCGCCCGCGAATTTGAAAACCGCGATCGCCATATCCTCAGGCCCGTGATGGAAGAGCTCGCCCAACGAAAATGAGTCGTTGGTCATGCGGCTCATCAACTGGCCGACCCGCTGGCGATCGTAAAAGCTGAACGCGAGCTTTTGGCAGTGTTCGAACAGCTCCTTACGCAGCGCGCTCTCGATCTTCGCGCCCATGACGTGGCCCTGATAGTCGACGAACAGGCTGCCGAGCACTTCCACCGCCAGCAGGGCGAGCATGGCCCCGCCCATCAAATAGATCTGATTGAGGGCTTCCGGTGCGCCGGGAAGCTGGACCAGATGTTTGGTGACGTAGCTGGCGCAGAGAGGCAGGAAGAGCGCTGTCACCGAAACCAGCAGCGCGCAGGCGAGATCGGCCGCCAGCAGCGGCAGATGCGGCCTGTAATAGGACAGGAACTTCCTGGCACGCGAATACGGCTTGCTGCGAGTAGGTCGCGTTCTGGGAAGCGGGTTATCAGTTGAATCGATTTCAGCCGTTGGGCCGATATTCGCTGCACTCGGCAGCCAGGGTTTCCGGTCGCTACGGGGCGTGCCTGCTTGCAAGGCGGCGCTGCGGAGTCGTGTTTGCATTACGCTTCATGTCCTGTTTGTGATCAGCTCCATTCTTGTTGGACATGAACGCTCTCATCGTGCTCTCCCCGTTCGGACGCCTGCGACGGGGCGAAATGTGCAATGCGCTCCATCGAAAATCAACCCTTTCCATAACCAAAGCGGTCCGGCATCGGCTGTCCGCGGACGCGGCCACAACGCGAAGGTCAGCTCAAGCTAGCCCCTCGGGTGGGTGAATATGGCGAGCTGACAACCTTGGTGGCGACGTGCCGGACATGGAGTAAAGTCGGGCTTGGTCCAGGAGACCCAACCATGAGGGAGGAACATCTTTCCTGGCAGCGGCTTCGAATGTCTTCCGCGCTTGATTGGCATCTCGTAGAAGAGAGCGGCAAGGCGCATCGCGTAGTCCCACTTAGTGGTGGGATTTGGGGCGACGAAAAGATCAGACAGGAATGCCAACTCCTACTCCACGATCTTCCAGTATGAGTCCTTGCGGATCACCTTTCCGTCGCGAAACGTGTAGAAGTCACAACCTTGGACTTCCCTTCTCGTGCCCTCACGGGTGGTGCCGGTGAGGGTCCATCTCGACATGCCGGTGTCGGCAGCCTCGTCCGCAAAATGCTCAGCCTTGCCGTAATAGACATCGGGCAAGCCTTCAAAACGCGTCGCCAGCGCGTCTCTTACGCTGTGCTTGCCCTCGCAACGAGTTCCCCAGGGCTCCGCTCCCCTCGGCATCTCCAGAACGCAGTCGTCGGCGAAGAACGCCATGATGCGATCAAGATCGTGCGCGTTGAAGGCTTCGCATATCTCCGTCAGTGTCGCTCGAATGTCCATTCGCCAACGCCTCCTCGAATTCGAAGTAGGTCATTGGCGGCGGACCCGGTCAAGCGTCCAAGCTTTCAAGACCCCTGGCCACGACCGCGATGAAGCGCAGCTTCCGCCACTCAACCCTTCTTGGCGAACGCCCAGACCATCAGCGGGTATTCCTCGTCTTTGTTGAGATCCCGCCACAGGCCGTAGGCGCGCACGGGCCACCGATATGGCCCTGGTGCAGGCCTTGTTGCCCCAGCCGTGGACCTTGACGTTGCCGTCAGGAAAGCCGCCCTCGACCATCAGCTGCTTGAGACCGGCGGGCGCACCGGCTACTTTGCCGCGGCTGCACTCTCGATCAGCCTTGCGACGGGTTCGGGGTTCGATACCATCACTACATGCGAGGCACTCTTGACCACGACGGTCTGTCGCGAGTGCGCCCGCGCGGCCATGAATGCGAAAGCCTGCGGGGGGATGTTCCTGTCCTTGTCGCCATAGATGAACCACGTTGGTATTGTCTTCCAAGCCGGCGCGGTCTGGGGCTCGTTCAACGCCGCTTCGGTGATGGGCCGCTGCGTCGCGGCCATCAGCTTCGCCTCGGCATCGGAGACATCCGCTGCGAACTGATCGTGGAACTTGTCCTGCTGGATGTAGAGATCCTTGCCGCCGCCTGAAAGCGAAACCGGTGGAGCAAGGGTGGGACCGAGCGTGCTGCCGGGAAACTTGCCGGACAGCCCGGCAGCTGTTTCGCCAGCTTCCGGTGCAAACGCAGCTACATAGACCAGCGCCTTGACGTTGGTATCGCTGTTGGCGGCTTCGCTGATGACCGACCCGCCATAGGAATGCCCCACCAGAACGACGGGTGATCCAATGCCAGAAAGGATATCGGCAACATACTTGGCGTCATTCCTGACGCCCCGCAAGGGATTGGCGACGGCTACGACGGGATAACCATCCTTCTCGAGGATTTCGATGACACGGTTCCAGCTCGAGGTGTCGGCAAAGGCGCCATGAACCAGAACGACGGTGGGCTTCTCGGACTGCGCATGCGCACTGCCGAATATCGTTGCGGCGATCGCCAGCCCTGCAAGTAATTTCTTCGTCATACATATCCTTTCGATGATCTTGATTGGTGCGGCTTTATCGTGATTGACGCAGGCGAGGAACGGAGATGTTCCGGAGTCTCCTTGAACTGGACCTGGGCGGCGTTGCCTGTCGGTGGAAAATCCGTGGACACGCTCAACTCGCGCCATCTCTCAAGCTCCTCCAGCCTCGCGGTGTCGGCCTGCCCGATGATCTTCACAGCATCGCTTCCGAGCGGCAGGCGCACGATCCAACGCGGCGAGAGCCGCAGGATAGCTGTCTGTGCCGCGGCCGGGTCTGTGACGTCGAGTGCGGCCGCTCGGACGGCGTTGCCGTAGCGCTCCGCGCTCGGCCATATGCGCGGGCACGCGTGCGGTCGCCACCAGACGACGCCGGCGGTCAGGACCGCTTCCGACAAGGCACGGCCGATGCCGCGCGAACTTCCAGTGATAAGCCATCTTTGGGACATGGCTGTCTCCTTCCATAGGTTGCCTAACCCCGCAGGGGCGTTCGGGCCGGACTCCAGTGAGCCCGTTAAGGCGCGTACCGCGTAAAGACGTAGTCATGTCCCTGGACGCGCGCCTCATGACAGGCGAAGCAGGTTCGATGCTGGGTCTCGTCGGCCGGTTTGCCATCGACAAACCTGCCGAATCCCCATCCGCCGGTGGCGGCGTATTTCTTCGAATCCTTGACCATGATCTGGACGGTCGTGGCGGCGCCGGGAACGGAGGCGGATTCGAATTCGGGCGACTGGATATGCTTCCAAGCAAGCTTTGCGAGAACGGTCCCGTCAGGGAACGGCAACGTTCCGTCGCGGTATGCCTTGATCGCCACGACGTTGCCGAGGACCGCTCTAAGCTCGTTCAGGGGCTCTGCTTCCTCGGCCGGCGCGACCAGTTCCCATTGCCGATATCCATCGGGGATCGTGACGCCATAGATCGGCGATGAAGCCCGCGGCTTCGCATCTTCATTTGTCACGGCCACAGCCGCCAGGCCGGATGACGCAAGGATCGCAAACACGCACGGTAGGAGGTAGATAGGTTTCATCGGAAAGCTCCGCTTGACTGGCCGTCAGAACTTGTCGACGTCCATGACCGCCTGCGCAAAGGCCTGCGGGGCCTCCTGCGGCAGGTTGTGGCCAATGCCGCCCGAGATCAGCCGATGTTCGTATTTGCCGGAGAATTTCTTGGCGTAGGTCGCTGGATTGGGATGCGGCGCGCCGTTCGCGTCGCCTTCCATGGTCACCGTCGGCACCCCGATCTCCGGAAACCCCGCCAGCTTCTTTTCCAAGGCATCATATCTGGGTTCGCCTGCCGCCAGGCCGAGCCGCCAACGATAGTTGTGGATCGAGATGGCGACGTGGTCTGGATTGTCGAATGCAGCTGCGGAGCGTTCGAAAGCGGCATCGTCGAAAGCCCATTTCGGCGAGGCAAGCTCCCAGATGAGGCGAGCGAAATCCCGGGTGTATTTCTCGTAACCTGCTCGTCCCCGTTCGGTGGCAAAGTAATATTGATACCACCATTGCAGTTCTGCCTTCGGCGGCAGCGGCTTCCGGTTCACTTCCTGACTGCCTATGAGATAGCCGCTGACGGACACCATCGCCTTGCAGCGCTCAGGCCAGAGCGCGGCAATGATGTTGGCCGTCCGCGCACCCCAGTCATAGCCGGCGACGACTGCCTTCTGGATGTCCAGCGCGTTCATCAAGGCAATGATGTCTGACGCAAGCGCCGCCTGCTGACCGTTCCTGGGCGTTACGTCCGACAGGAACCGCGTCGTACCGTAGCCGCGCAGGTACGGCACAATGACCCTGTGCCCTGCCTCTGCAAGCAGTGGCGCGACGTCGACATAGCTGTAGATGTCATAAGGCCATCCGTGCAGGAGGATGACCGGGGCGCCATCCGCGGGACCGTCCTCGGCATATCCGACGTTCAGCAAGCCCGCGTCGATCTGCTTCATCGAGGAGAAAGAGGTGCGTGGCCTTGGTGTGGGGGAAGCGGTCGTTTCCGTTCCGCCGCCCTGTGCTTGCGCAATGCCGATCGCGCCGAGTTGCGCTGCCGCGACCGTCGCGGCAGCGATGCCGAAGAGATGACGACGATGATGGTCGATCTTTTCCGGGGTCTTGAATGCGTCCATTGGTGCACCTTGTCGTGACGACATTTGCCGAGAGTGGTTGCGCCGATCGGTTAATATGATCGGCGGGCTAGATCAGGTTGATCCCGACGTCGATGTTGCCGCGCGTGGCCTTCGAGTAGGGGCAGGTCTGATGCGCTGCGTCCACGACGGCCTGGGCAATGTCGCGGTCGAGCCCGGGCAGGCTCACATTGAGCCGTGCGCCAAGGAAGAAGGCGCCGTCGGCGACGTTCAGATCCACTTCCGCGTCGATTGCGAGGCCTGCAGGCAGCATGATGCTCATCTTGCGGGCAGCGATTGCCATTGCGCCCTCGAAACAGGCCGACCAGCCGGCTGCAAACAGTTGCTCCGGATTGGTGCCGCCACCTGGGTCGCCCGGCGTGGAAAGCCTGATGTCCAGTCGGCCGTCGGAACTGCGCGACGTGCCATCCCTGCCGCCAGTGGTGCGGATCTTGGCGGTGTACAATAGCTTTTCAGATTGGGTCATGATGTCTATGTTCCTTGGAAGGGTACCTGGAAAATCGTTGGGAGATCGGGGTGTGGCTTTGCTACCGGTAAGCGCGCAAGTGCGATGAAACCTGCGGCCGAAGCAGGCTTCGCCTTGTGAGCAACGACGACACTTCAGGCATGGTCATTCTCCTGCGCCGGCCAGCAGAGGCTTCTGCTGCCTCGACACATAGAGAAAGATCGCCTGGGGCGCCCGTTATGCACTGTGATGGAGTGTTAGCGCCCGCCAGTAACCGCACCTCTTGGGGCAGGATTGCCCTAACGTCCCGCCTCGAATCGCTGGTCGACGCGACGAAATCCGCGCTTGCCGGCGGCTATGCGGTACAGGTCTTAGACCTCAGCCCGGATATTCCCAAGTCTTCAGGATGCAGCGAAGAATGATGTCATGAGATTGCCGGCCGCGCAGACGAGCGACAAGATATTGTTTGGTCCATTTACGTTAGCGCTGGGCGAAAGGCTCCTGCTTCGGCAAGGCATGCCTGTAAACCTGGGCGCGCGCTCCTTCGATCTACTGGCAACCCTGGCTGTGCGTCCCAACGAGATCGTCAGCAAGGCGGATCTACTGGCCCATGTCTGGCCCGACGTTACCGTCGAAGAAGGCAGTCTGCGATTTCACATGGCCAATCTCAGAAAGGCGTTGGATGACGGAAAGGACGGCGCGCGCTACATCGCCACCCTGACGGGGCGAGGCTACTGCTTTGTAGCTCCTGTCTCTCGATCGGGTGGTCAAAACGGTGTACAGAGCGAGATCGCCGCCAGCTATCCGCGGGCCAATCTGCCAAGCCGCCTGATCCGGATGGTGGGCCGGACCGATGATGCCGCCGCCCTCTCAACGCAATTGGCCGGCGCGCGTTTCGTTACGATCGTCGGCGCCGGCGGTGTCGGCAAGACCACCGTTGCCGTGGCGGTGGGTCATGACCTGGTCGAAGCATTCGCGGGCGCCGTGCATTTCATCGATCTCGGGGCGCTGAGCGATCCGAGCCTGATTGCGACGACCATAGCCTCGACGCTGGGGCTTTCCCTCCCATCCGACGACCCGGCGTCCAGTCTGACAGCCTATCTGGCCGACAGTCGGATCCTCCTGATCCTCGATACTTGCGAGCATGTCATCGACGCGGCGGCGGACCTGGCGGCGCGCATCTTCGCCTCTGCGCCGCAAGTCCACCTGCTGGTAACGAGCCGGGAGCCCCTTCAGGTCGAAGGCGAGCACGTTCACAGGCTGGCGCCGCTTGCATGCGCGCCGGACGATCCGGACCTCACCGTGACCCTGGTGAACAGCTACCCGGCGACCCAGCTGTTTCTGGAACGCGCTGCAGCCAGCGGCGCTCGCCTTGAGGTTGAAGACGCGGATGCAGCCATCATTGCCGACATTTGCCGTAAGCTCGACGGTCTGCCGCTCGCGATCGAGCTGGCGGCTGCGCGGGTTGCCAGCTACGGCCTGCAAAAAACCGCCGAACTTCTCGGCGAGCGGCTAACACTATCGTGGCCGGGACAACGGACCGCGCCGCCGAGGCAGAAGACCCTCCAGGCCACCTTGGACTGGAGCTACGGGCTGTTGTCCGAATTCGAACGCCATCTGCTTCGTCGGCTTGCGGTCTTCGTCGGCCATTTCTCGATCGATGCGGTCCTCGAGGTCGTGACAAGCGCAAACGTCGATGACGATCTCGTGTTTGGCGCCATAGACAGCCTGGTCGCCCGGTCGATGGTAGCGGTCAGGCCTGCCGGGGCAACGATGCGCTATCGCCTGCTCGACACGACCCGGGCTTACGCCCTTCAGCTCAATGCCGACAAGACTGAGCTCGCGACCCTGGCCGCACGTCACGCGACCCATTACCTGCACTGGCTGGAGCAAACGGGAGCCGAGTGGCCGAGCTTGGCAACCGCCACGCAACGGTCGCTTCACCTCGCTGGCCTGGCCAACGTGAGAGTGGCTCTGGATTGGTGTTTCGGACGCGACGGCGATACGCAATTGGGTGTCCGGCTGGCTGCGGCCGCGGCGCCGTTCTTTTTGTCGATGTCCTTGCTCACCGAATGTCATCGCTGGGCGTCGCGGGCGATGCTTGCCCTCGACGATACCACCAGCGGCGGATTGGACGAGATGCATCTTCAGGCAGCGCTCGGCGTTTCGCTGATGTTCACGCGCGGTGGAAGAGATGCGGCGCGCGTGGCTTTGGACAGAAGTCTCGCCATTGCCGATCGGCGTGGCGACGCATTCGACCAGCTTCGGATTCTAGGTCCGATGCAGATGTTCCATATGCGTACGGGAGAATTCAGAACCGCGCTGCACTATGCGGAACGCTGTTCCGTCATCGCCGAAACCCTGGAGGACCATGTCTCCACCACTTTGGCGCATTCCCTGATGGGGATCTCACTTCACCTCAGCGGAGAACTCGATCGAGCCCGGACCGCGCTCGAAACAGCATTGCGGCACGGGCCGCGTTCCAACCAAACCACGACGAATTATCTCGGCTTCGACGGCAGGATTCTCGCCGGTGCGATCCTGGCAAGGACACTCTGGCTGCAAGGCCATCCCGATCGGGCTGTGGTGCGCGCTCTGATGACGATCGGGGATGCGGAGGTTCTGGACCATCCTCTGACGCTCTCCATCGCACTTGTCTGGGCGGTTTCGCTGTTCCTGTGGGTCGGAGATACGAAGAGCGCGGAAGAACACATCGAACGGCTTTTCTCCCGGGCCGAATTTCATTCCCTCGGGCCTTATCTCGCGCTGGGGCGAGGTTTCAGAGGGGAGATTGCCACCCGTCAGGGCAATGCGAGCGACGGTGTCGAAAGTCTTCGATACTCACTCGCCGAGCTCCACGCCGCCCCCTATGAAATGCTCACCACATCGCTCAACACCTCCTTCGCTCAGGGCCTCGCCACGACGGGCCGGTCAGCGGAAGCGCTCTCCCTGATTGAGGAGACGATCAGGCAGGTCGATGCAAACGGCGATCTTTGCTATTTGCCGGAGCTGCTGCGCGTAAAGGGCAACCTTGTTCTTGCAGCTTTGCAACCTGGCGCCGGCGAAGAAGCAGAACTCTGTTATCGGCGGTCACTTCAACTTAGCGATCATCAGGGGGCACGAGCATGGGAGTTGCGAACAGCAGTCGATCTTGCTTCTCTGTTGGCCGCTCGTGGACGACACAAGGACGCTCGGGCCCTTCTCCACCCGATTTTCGAGCAATTCAGGGAGGGCCTGCAGACAGCAGATCTCCAGGCGGCCGCACGCTTGCTGGCAACGCTGAACTAGCACGGCTTGGCTGCCAAGCCGCTTTCAGCGCGACTACACTCCAGCGTGGTCGCCGGGACGTGTCTGCTTTCAGGAAGCACCAAGCTGCAACCAACGGCAGAGAATTGGGCGCAAAGTTGACAGGCCGTTTAGGGGGCAGGAACCGGAATGTCGGGCTTCTAAAGCCGATGGCAGAAGGGGCGCGCGTTCCTGCTCTTGATTATTGGCAGTGAGCAGTGCGCAAATCGGGAAGTTGGAAGGGCCGGAGGCAGGAAGCACAGGCCTTAAGGCCGCGGCGCTAATCAAGCGGGTCGGCAATGATCGCGAAAAGCAATACGGCCTGCAGCGAAACTAAAGCATTGGTCGCGCGTTGGACGCTGATAACGCTATTTCGTGTCTGAGTATGGCTCAGGTCAGAGTGGTCAAGCCGACGTCGCGTAAGGCAATCAATGGGTCGAGCGCTAGTCAAGCGAAGTCGCCCGCTCGTGACGAGGTCACTTTAGCGCCGCCCGCTTTCCGGCCGTTGCAGCTTGCAACACTCGTGGACACGGTCCCTGCCGGCGATCGTTGGATCCATGAGATGAAATACGACGGCTATCGTATTCTCGTTGCCGTCGGCGGTGGCGAGGCGCGAGCCTACACTCGATCTGGTCTGGACTGGTCTAGCCGGTTTCCCTCGATCCTCTCCGAGGCTCGCAAGCTGAAGGTACGCTCCGCCCTGATTGACGGCGAGGCAGTGGTTGTCGATGCGGAAGGAAGATCTAACTTCCAGGCGCTTCAGAATGCATTGAAGGGTGCCCCAACGACTATCGACTTTTATGCGTTCGATCTGCTGCAGCTCGACGGCGAGGATCTGACAAGGCTTTCTCTTCTTGAGCGCAAGGCGAAGCTGGAGGCGATCTTGCCAGCGAAAAATCCGGTCCTTCGTTACTCCGACCATATCGTCGGCCGCGGAGAAGAGCTGCTCGATCGCTTCTGCGCAGCCGGTCTTGAGGGCCTCATCTCAAAGCTTGCGGATTCGAGTTATGTGGCGTCCCGGGGCGCAAGCTGGCTGAAGATCAAATGCGTCAGGCGGCAGGAATTTGTAATTGTCGGCTGGACGCCGTCGGACAAGGTCCGAGCGTTTCGGTCCTTGATCCTTGGCGTTCATGACGGCGGCAAGCTGCGTTACGCCGGCAAAGTCGGCACCGGCTTCGATACCGCTGAACTTCTTCGTCTCTTGAAGATCATGGCGCCGCTTGAGCAGAAGGCAGCGACCGTCGACGCACCACGCGCCGAAGTGCGCGGCGCACACTGGCTCCGTCCGAAGCTGGTCGCTGAGATTGCCTTCACCGAAATGACAAATGAAGGGACGTTACGACATCCGAGCTACCTTGGTCTCCGCGAAGACAAGAAGCCGGAGGCGGTCGTGCTTGAGACGGAACGTCATGCAGCCGATCTCGCCGGGTCTGCGACAACCGCCATCGCGATAAGTAACCGTGAACGCGTCATCTATCCGGAGTCCAACATCACCAAGGGACAGCTCGCCGACCATTACGCAGCGGTCGCGGCGATCATGCTTCCTTGGGTCGGCAGCCGGCCGATCAGTCTGGTTCGATGCCCACAGGGCCGCGCGAAGAAGTGTTTCTTCCAAAAACACGACGCCGGCAGCTTTGGCGACAAAGTCCACCACGTCGGCATCACGGAGAAGGATGGGCACGAGGAACCATATCTTTATATCGACGATACCGACGGACTGATGACTTGCGTCCAGATGGGAACGATTGAGCTGCATGGATGGGGGGCTCGGATCGAAGATGTCGAAAAGGCCGACCGCCTCGTGTTCGACCTCGACCCCGATGAGGGCCTCGATTTTGAGGCCGTTCGTGCAGCTGCCTTTCAGTTCCGCGCCATCCTTAAATCGCTGGGGCTTACGACTTTCCCGATGCTGACGGGAGGCAAAGGAGTGCACGTCATCGCGCCACTCACCCCTGACGCCGAGTGGCCAGAGGTGAAGGACTTCGCGTCTCGCCTGGCGCAAGCGGTTGCCCAGAGCGATCCGGCCCATTTCACGGCCGTGCTGTCAAAGGCGCGCCGCAAGGGTCGCATCTTTGTGGACTATCTACGCAATCAGCGCGGGGCGACCGCGATCATGCCCTACAGCGCGAGATCACGTCCGGGCGCCCCTGTCGCGGCACCGATCACGTGGGCGGAGATGAAGACAATAGATGCGCCCTCTCATTTCCACGTGGGCGATGCCCCTGAATTAAACAAACGCGCAGCCTCCAAAGCTCTGGCGGGATGGGGTCGCGCTGACCAATCCTTGCCCGATCTGTAGCATCCGACACGGGAAGAGGCAGTAAAGCCGGGATTCAAAGGGCAACGCGGCGCTCATGGCCTTGCCTGATTGGAACCCGCGGAGATCGGCCTCGTTTGGCTGAAGCCATGGCAAAAATCGATGCGAGGACCGTCGCCAGTCTTTTGAGGGAATACGCGCAACGATCGTCCCTGCGCGACGACAATCCTTATCGCATAAAGGCTTACTTGCGCGCGGCGGACAGTCTGACGGCGCTGTCGCAGCCGCTTGATCGGATCATCGCCGCCGGCGCCCTCACCAAGATCCCGGGGATCGGCGACGCGATCGCAGACATCGTGACCAAGCTTTACCATACCGGCACGCACCCAAGCCTTGAGAAGCTGCGCGAGGATGTTCCAGCGGGCGTGATGGAGCTGTTTGCCATTCCCGGGCTTCGTCCCGATAAGATCCTCAAGCTTCACCAGGCGCTCGGCGTGAACTCGCTGGCGGAGCTCGAGGCGGCAGCAAGAGAAGACCGCATACGCCCAGTCAAAGGCCTCGGCGCCGCGCTTCAGACAAAGCTCCTACAGAACCTGGCCATTGTACGAAGCGGCGAACCGCAACTTCACCTGCATAAGGCCGCCGCTCTTCTCGAACATGCGGTCATATCGGTGAAGCAAGAGCATCCAGAGTTTTCGCGCGTCGAAATTGCCGGTGACTTCCGGCGCGGTTGCGAGCTCGTTTCCGACTTCGCTCTGGTAGCGCAGGCCAGAAAGTCGACTGGTATCCAGGATACGACCCTCAGGCTTGTTGTCACGGACAGGAAGCACTTTGGCGCACGCCTGCTCGAAGCAACCGGTTCGGCAGACCACCTCGAACAACTGAAGACGTTCGCCGCCGATAAGGGATTCACCCTAAACGCCGACGGGCTTCATCGCGGGAGAAAGCTGATCGCTTCAGCGACAGAAGAAGAAATCTACCAAGCTCTAGACTTGCAGTTTATCGAGCCTGAATTGCGCGAGGGCAGGGACGAGATTGAGCGAGCGGCAAAGCAGAAGCTACCCGTCCTCATTCGGGATGAAGATCTGCATGGCATCCTGCATTCTCACACGATCGCATCCGATGGTACTGAAACGCTTGAGGCAATGGCTGAAGCCACGCGCAGGCGCGGTTTCGAATACTATGGTGTCGCCGATCATTCGCAGTCCGCTCACTACGCAGGCGGCCTTTCGTTGCAGGAGATTGCTGAACAGCACCGCGAAGCTGACCGGCTGAACAAGGCATACAATGGAAAATTTCGCATACTGAAGGGCATCGAGGCGGACATCCTGGCGGATGGCTCGCTCGATTACCCGAATGATATCCTGGAGCAGTTCGATTTCGTCGTCGCGAGCGTGCACAGCCGCTTCAAGTTGCCAAAGAAACAACAGACGGAGCGTATCATTGAGGCGATCGGAAATCCTCGGACGACAATCATCGGGCACATGACCGGTCGCCAACTGTTGCGCCGGCCCGGTTATGATCTTGACGTCGACAAAGTCCTCAAAGCGTGTGCGAAACACGGCGTCGCTGTCGAAATCAACGCACATCCGTGGCGCCTCGACCTCGACTGGCGCTGGCATCAAAAGGCACTCGATCAGGGCTGCATCTTCAGCATCAATCCTGACGCTCATTCGATCCGCGAGCTCGACCACATGCATTGGGGTGTCGAGATGGCGCGCAAGGGCGGTGTCCCTGCGAAGCGGGTCCTGAATGCGATGCGTTTGACGGCCCTCCTTGCGCATCTCGCACGCCGCAGGCAAATGTTCTAACCTGCTTGTGCGCCCGGCCTATCAGCGCAGGAGTCCGTCCTTCTCGAAATCTTCCCAGCCGCGCAAACTGGAGTGCGAGTTCTCATCGGGGCCATAGCCTGCTGAAGCTGCAGGTCCGCGCCCGCTTCTTAGCATGTTTCTTAGCGGCCTCCCTCGCGGCTCGCCGCCTATTCTCTGGCAGCGGTCGCTGCGTCCTGTTCGCGCCAGACCGTAACCAGGTCGTGGTCGAGCACATCCGCGCCTGCCGGATGTGCGGCTGCACCGAAAACAACGCCTGCGTCACGGACGGCATAGCGTGCCATTGGGTCGAGCACGATTTGTGCTCGGCCTGTGTCGCGGCCGACGAGGGCGTGCGCGGCCGGCGGTGGCTCCCTGTCGCCTGGCTTGACGAAATGAACCCGACGCTGCTCGACAGCCCCGACGCCCATCGAGCGCGTCATCGCCGGGGCGCAAGGCCATGGCTGGGCGCTCCGCCTCCTAGCCGGCGACGAGAAGCAAGACAACGGCTGCTATCAGCTGGCCGTCGAGCCGGGCAGATCGTCGAGTTCCTATGGACTGGAGGCACACGGTGACCGAACACTGATCATCGCTGAGGACCGCACATGGTCACTCGACATGCCCATCTCGGAGCCGCCTTCTTGTTCCAGCGGACGGGTTGGTACCAATTGCCGGCCGACGTCCTCGATCGGGAGCCAGGGGTTGCGCTCCCTACGATTTGTACGATCTGTACCAAGCCTTGTGGTCGATTTGAGCACTCATATAAATTCGCGATTGTCCTCATGTTGCGGGAGGCAATGCGATGGATAGTGACATACCAAACGGCAAGAGGCATGCTTGCATCGAAGTGGTCGAAGCCTGTGGCGAATGGTTCGTCCGGGTGGTCGGGGAAGACCAGGAACTAACCCGGTCATTCGAACTGGAATCGCTCGCCCTAGCCTTCGCGGAAGGGCAGCGAATACGCCTGCAGCTCGACGAGTTCGTCCGGCTGTAGGGCGTGACCGACCAGCGCATGACGGCGGGCGATTCCGCAGACAGCTCGTCGGCTAGGCCCGGCGCCTTGTTGGCATTCCCTCTGTCAAAAGGGTGTCGGGCCGCATGGCCGGGGAGGAGTTCTCGGGCACTTTGTCCCGGCAATCTGAGACCAGATGGGCCGCGCTAATTTACCACTAGCTAAGCAGGTCAGTTGAGATCATAGTGCCGGCGCGAATGAATTGGCAGGCTACCGCCCACCCCCGCCCAACTGCCTGCCACTTGCCGGCGACGCCTTCCCCAAGACGACGTCCGCCGGCTTTTCCCTGCCGTGCCCATCAGCCTGCCAAGCCGCCGGCGCGATGCTGCCGCGATGCTGCATGGCATCAAAAAATGACCTCGAGCACGCTCAAGACTTCTTCGTTGATTTCGTCGGCGGGAATCCCTTCTCTGTCGGCCGCCTTCATCGCCTCGTCTGCAAGGTCGCTGATGGCCACAGGATCGTCGGTGATGGCGTTTGGAAGATGTTCTGCCATCCATTTGTCCAGAAAGTTGACCCCGCGCGTGCTCATCGAAAGATGGCCCACCAGATCGCGAACGCAGCCGATGCAAGCAACAAGGCAGCGGCCAGCATCAATACGCCCTTGCGGTACTGTTTCGAAACCATGCCCTCGAGACCCATCTTCTCGGCCGCCTCGAAGAACTCCGCACCGCCGCCCTCGACATGCTGGCTGCATTGGATAATGCCGTCAGCCGGCTTGATCAGATCCCACAGGATCGCTTTGCGCTCGATCGCCGGCCGCGGGCGCAAATCCTCGCACTCCTCGGGCGCGATCATCTCGCCGTCGAGGATCAGTGATTTCGCCTTGAGCTTTTCCAGCGCCGTGACGATCGGCCAATAGCGCTTGGACCAATCGTGCCCCATCTTGGTAAAAGCGCGACCGCCGGCCCAATCGAGCACCATCTGGGTGCGAAAGCCGTCATACTTGATTTCGTGGATCCAGTCGTCGCTGACCGGCGGCTTCCCATGTCCAACCTCCCGATGATGAGCAGCCGCCACTAGGCGTGCTACAAGGACGGGCGCTCATCAACCGACGATGAAGGGACAGATGTTCGCCGGCAGCCCCGTAATGAGTGACCGAGCCAAATGTTTCGCGCTTGGGACCTTTGCCGTTCAGCACAGGACTTAAGTCTCGCAATCTCACCGAAGGCATGGCTACCTCCCAACGCGATAGAGGCCATAAAACTCGGAGTTGCCGTTCCATTAGCAGTTGATGAAATTCTATCGGAACCTTCGGTCCGTCACGCTGTTCTGCGGGAAGTCAGTAGCGAGAAGGGTCGTTTTGCAAATCCTTACAGCAGAGCAGTCGCGAGCAGCACGAGCCCTCTTGAACTGGTCCCGTGTGCGACTAGGCGGCAGGTCCGATGTGAGCGCAGACACCATCCGCGAGTTTGAGAATGGCAACAGAGTTCCGCGCGCCGGCAACCTCACTCGCATGCGACGAGCATTGGAGGCCGCAGGTGTGGTCTTTACCTCTGAAGGGCCGTCGCTCGCCAATCTCTCTGAAGATGATGTCCGGCTTGATCGGCTCAACGAGGTAGGCCGCATTTGGCAGAAGCCTGTCGATCGCAACTAATTTCTCGAGTCAGTGATAGGGACAGCGGTCGCATGTCCGCATACCAGTACGCCGACCTGATCTATCGACCTTCGACGCCGCCGGGAATTTCTCGGTCGCTTCGCTGAGATCGAATTTGGATGGCAGGTGGACGAACTTCTTTCTTCTGTCTGGGTACCGCCGGGGGCGGGGCGGGCTTCGCCTGAGCGGGGATTCCGACTTGCAGCGAATAAACTCGGACCGGATCGGCGAGGTTCTTGAGTTGCACCGCACCGCGATCTGGAATTGGGAGAAGTTTCCACGAACCGGAACCAAAGGCGGACCTGACGACCTGGTTGTTGCCAGCTCTCGGTGATATCGATAACATATCGAACTCGATCCGATTCTAAGAGGTGGCTCATGAACGCGGCAGGACGCCAGATAAACCTCGTAACTGAGTGTCTGGCGCTTGCCTCGGTCAGATCGACGCGGCCGGCCGGTGGAGAGCGCTGATGGCCAAGGCAGCCTCATCGAGACCGGGCGAGAGCTACGCCCCGACGATGGTCGACGTGGCGCTGCGGGCGGGCGTGTCGACCATGACGGTCTCGCGGGCCCTGAAGGAAGGGGGTCGCGTTTCCAAGGCGACGCGGGAAAAGATCATGGTCGCGGTCAACGACCTCGGCTACGTGCTCGACCAATCGGCCGGCAGCCTTTCCTCGCGCAAGACTGGATTTGTCGCCGCGATGGTTCCATCACTCAACAATTCCAACTTCGCCGATACGGCGCGCGGCATTACA
The DNA here is from genome assembly GCF_040317725.1 of Mesorhizobium sp. M1396. Lineage (NCBI taxonomy): Bacteria > Pseudomonadati > Pseudomonadota > Alphaproteobacteria > Hyphomicrobiales > Phyllobacteriaceae > Mesorhizobium > Mesorhizobium sp. M1396. The sequence continues at coordinate 38,906 of NZ_JAMYLA010000004.1, forward strand.
GATGAACTGGAGAGCACGGGGCTCCAGCTTCTGCTCGGCTACACCGACTATACGGTCGAGAAGGAGGAAAAGCTAATCGAAGCGATGCTCCGTCGGCGGCCGGAAGGCATCATTCTGACTGGCGGCGCCCATACGGAGCGCGCCCGTCGGCTTCTTAAAAACGCTGGCGTCCCTGTAGTCGAAACCTGGGAGCTGCCCGCGAAGCCCATCGATCAGGTGGTCGGATTCTCCAACGAAGAGGCCATGGGCCTTCTCGTCAAGACGCTCGCCAAGAAGGGTTATCACAAATTCGGTTACATCGGTGGCACGACCTCGCGCGACACACGCGGCAGTCAGCGGCGCGAAGGCTTCATTCGAGCTATCGAAGAACTCGGCCTGCCGACCGGCCGCCTCGTTTCCTTTGGCGTGCCACCGATCTCCATCGAACAAGGCGGCCAGGCGGTTGTCAGCATGCTGGAACGCTGGCCGGACACCGAAGCAGTGCTATGCGTTTCGGATCTCTCGGCGTTTGGTGCGCTGATGGAATGCAAGCGTCGTGGAATGCGGGTCCCGCAGGACATCGCCATTGCCGGCTTTGGCGACTATGAGGTTGCCGCCTTCTGCCATCCCGGCATCACCACCGTGAACGTGGACTGCTATGGCATCGGGCGACAGGCTGCCCGCAGGCTTATCCAGATCATCCGCGGCGGCGAGAAGCAGCACCAACAGGAAATCGTCCTCACAGGCTATCGCGTCGTCGAGCGCGAAAGCACCTGAGCCCTGCATCAAAATCTGAGACGGCGAAGGCGGCTCCAATGGTGATGTTTCGAGAGACCATCAGTCTCACACATGACGGCGCCTTGAAAGCCGTCGCTGCCGGAGCCACGCGCGCCGTCACGATGGGCGTGCCGCAATGTCTTGTGGTCGTCGATGCGAGCGGTGAGACCCTCGCCAGCCTGCGTATGGACGGCGCACGTTTCTTGAGCCTGCGCACGGCGCAGGCAAAGGCGCGCACGGCGGCGTCAATCAATGCTGCCACCGGCGGCATGGCGTTCGAGGCGGCGCTCTCGGCCGCGATCGCCTCACAGGGCGGTGTGACCAATTTGCCTGGCGGCTTGCCGATCCGCTTCGGCGGACGCCTGGCGGGTGGCATCGGTGTCGGCTCGGGAACCGGCGAGCAGGATTCCGACGTGGCACGCGCCGCGCTGGCGGCGATCGGCGCCGACGTCATTTAAGGCAATCTGCCGATGCGCCTCCGGTGCAACCAAAGGATCTTCAGAACGCGATCTGGACCTTGATGGATTTGCTGCGGTCTCCAGCGATCTCGAAAGCCGCAACCGCTTGGTCGAGGGGGTAGACGCCGGTCAGCAGCGGTTTGACATCTACCCGACGGCTGTTGATCAGGTCGACGGCGAGCGCGAACTCCTCGTGAAAGCGGAAGCTCCCGCGCATCTCTATCTCCTTGGCGACGATGAGGTTTTGCGGCAGGGACACGTCGCCGCCGAGGCCGAGCTGCACCAGCACACCGCGCGGCTTCAAAACATCGAGGCCGGCCCGCACGGCGCGCTCGTTGCCGGAGGCCTCGAACATCACGTCGAAGGTGCCTTTATCGACATTATAGGCGGCGAGCTTTTCGCTGTTCGTTGCGACATTGATCGCGCGGTCGGCGCCGATCTCAAGCGCCTTCGCCAGCACGCCGTCCATGACATCGGTGGCGACGATCTCGCGCGCGCCGTGGGCGCGCGCGGCGAGGATGCAAAGCGCGCCGATCGGCCCGCAACCGGTGACCAGGACGCGCTTGCCGAGCAGCGAGCCGGCGCGGTTGAGGGCATGCAGCGTCACCGCGAACGGCTCGGCGAAGGCAGCTTCGTTGATGGAAACGTGATCCGCGACCTTGTGGCATTGCCACGCCTCCGCGACCAGGCGCTGGCGGAACGCCCCTTGTATATGCGGCATGGGCATGGCGCTGCCATAGAAGCGCATGTTCAAGCACTGGTTCTGCATGCCTTGCAGGCAGTAGCGGCAGGCATTGCAGGGCCGGCTGGGCGAGATAGCCACGCGGTCGCCGACAGCGAGGGTGGAAACCCCGCCGCCCATCGCCTGCACCGTGCCGGCAACCTCGTGGCCAAGGATCATGGGTTCACGAAGGCGGATCGCGCCGAAGCCACCATGGTTGTAATAATGCAAGTCCGAGCCGCAGATACCGCCCGCTTCGACGGCGATCTCGACCTGTCCATCGCCAGGAACGCCCGGATCGGTCTCTTCGATCCTCAGGTCTTTTGCCGCATGGATGACGATCGACTTCATGAACGCGATCCTTTCTCAAACGACCGGTGTCAGCAAGGATTCCCCGCCGAAATGGGCGGCGAGGTTGTCGCGGACAAGTCGACCCATGGCTTTGCGGGTCTCAACCGTGCCGCTGGCGTGGTGTGGCTGCAACACGACGTTGGAAAGCTTCAGAAAGCGCTCGTCGATTGTCGGCTCATTCCAGAACACGTCGAGCCCGGCGCCCTTGATCGCGCCGGATTCCAGCGCGGCGAGCAGCGCGGTCTCATCGACCGTGCTGCCGCGCGAGATGTTTATCACGATGCCGTCCGCTCCGAGCGCTGCCAGGATCGCCGCATTGATGATGTGTTTCGTGCTTTCGCCGCCCGCCAGCGTTACGATCAGAAATTCGCTGTCGCGCGCCAGTTCGAGCAGATCGCCGACAAAAGTATAAGGAAGATCGTCGCGCTTGCGATTGTCGAAATAGGAAATTGCGCAGTCGAAGGCAGCCGCGCGCCTCGCCACCGCCGCACCGACGCGGCCCATGCCGACAACGCCCAGCCTTTTTCCACAGACACGCGTAACCAGCCCCATATTGCCCTTGCGCCAGCTTCCATCGCGCACATAGGCGTCTGCCTGCGGGATTTTTCGCGCGACGGCGAGCAGCAGCCCGATGCCGATATCGGCCACATCCTCGGTCAAGACATCCGGCGTGTTGGTGACACGGATGCCGTTCGCCCTGGCGTAGTCGAGGTCGATGGCATCGGTGCCAACGCCATAACAGGAAACGATTTCGAGCTTCGGCAGTTTTGCCATCAGAGCGGCGCTGGCGCCCAGCTCGCCGCGCGTGGCGATGGCGCGGATCGCGCCGGCGTGGCTTGAGAGCAGCGCGTCCTTGTCCTCTTCCTGCCAAAGCTTGTGGACGCGATATTTCGCCTCAAGGTCTCCCATGTCCCAAGCCGGATAGGGGCCTGTCATCAAAATGTCGGTCACCGCGTCATCTCCTGTGCGAGTTCATTTTTCCCATTGACTATGTTATCGATAACATTCATGTCAATAGGGTCTGGCCGCGGCGCGATGGAAATCGCACCACTTCAGGGGACATTCTTCGGGAGGAGCATTTGAGCAGTTCATTGTTCGATTTGACCGGCATGCGGGCGCTGGTCACCGGCTCGGGTCAGGGGATCGGCCTGGCGCTGGCCGAGGGGTTGGCGCAGCACGGCGCCGAAATCGTGCTCAATGGACGCAGCGCCGAAAAAGTCAGAACGGCGGCGGATGCACTGACAGCGAAGGGACACAAGGTCGACAGCGCCGTCTTCGACGTCACCGATCACGCAGCGGTCGTCAAAGGCGTCGCCGAGATCGAGGCCACGCTCGGCGCGATCGACATCCTTGTCAACAACGCGGGCATGCAGTTTCGGGCGCCGCTCGAGGAGTTTCCCGCCGACAAGTGGGATGAATTGCTGCGCACCAACATCTCCAGCGTGTTCTTCGTCGGGCAAGCGGCGGCGCGGCACATGATCCCGCGGCGGCGCGGCAAGATCATCAATATTGCCTCGGTGCAGAGCGAACTGGCACGGACGAACATTGCGCCCTATACGGCCACGAAAGGCGCTGTGCGCAACCTGACGCGCGGCATGTGTGCCGATTGGGCGAAGCATGGCTTGCAAATCAATTCCATCGCGCCGGGTTACTTCAAGACGCCGCTCAACCAGGCGCTGGTCGACAATCCCGAGTTTTCGGCCTGGTTGACCAACCGCACGCCGGCGGGGCGCTGGGGCAATGTCGGCGAACTGGTCGGCGCGGCGGTTTTTCTGGCCGGCCCGGCTTCATCCTTTGTCAACGGACACACGCTCTATGTCGATGGCGGCATCACAACCTGCCTTTGAGCCCCCGCTCATCGTCGTGATGGGCGTCAGCGGCTGTGGCAAAACGAGAGTCGGCGTCGAGATCGCCGCGCGGCTTGGGCTTGCCTTCGTCGAAGGCGATACGCTGCATCCGCGCGGCAATGTCGAGAAAATGTCGGCGGGCATACCGCTTTCCGACGATGATCGTTGGCCTTGGCTTGACCTGTTGGGTGCAGCCTTGCGCCATGCGGATGAGGAAGGCCATGGGCTCGTCGCGAGTTGCTCGGCGCTGAAGAAATCCTATCGCGATCGCCTTCGCCACGGGTCTGGCGGGCGGTTGCTTTTCGTATTTTTGGACGGGTCACATGCCTTGCTACAGGCCAGGATCGCCGAGCGACGCAGCCATTTCTTTCCACCGGCGCTGCTCGACAGCCAGCTCGCCACACTGGAGTATCCCGGCGACGAACCGCTGGTGGTCACGGTGGACATCGCCGCGCCCGTCGACAGGATTGCCGATGCGGCGTTGCAGGGGCTGGGCGCCTTTGGGGTTCGCCCCTGTCAGGATCAAGGAAAAAGGCACGTTGAGATGACGCAAGCAGTAAAAGTCGCCGTTGTCGGCGCCGGCATCATGGGGTCGGCGATCGCCACCCGTCTGATCGAGACGGGGCAAGTGGTTACGGTATTCGATCTGGACAAGGCAAAGGTCGCCGCCCTGACTGCAAAGGGTGCGGCTGCCGCCGCGTCAGTTGCCGAGGCAACACGGGTGAGCAGCTTCGTCATCCTCAGCCTCAACCATGCCGATATCGTGCGTTCGGTGGTGTTTGGCGATGGCGGTGTCGCGGCGAGTGCGTCACCCGAAAAACTGCTGATCGACATGTCCTCGATCGATCCTGCCGACACCGCGCAAATGGCCAGCAGGCTCTCGGCCGAGACCGGCATGAAATGGCTCGATTGCCCGCTTTCGGGTGGCGTTCCGGGCGCATTGGCCGGCCGGCTGACTATCATGGCGGGCGGTGAGGCGGCCGATTTTGAACACGCCCGTACGGTGATGCGGCATCTCTGCGCCAACTACACGCTCATGGGGCCGAGCGGGGCAGGGCAGACGACCAAGCTGATCAACCAGCTGTTCTGCGCGGTGCTGTTCCAGGCCGTCGCCGAAGCCGTAAAACTCGCCGAAGCGGGCGGAGTCGATCCGAAGGCGATCCCGGCGGCGCTCAAGGGCGGCCGTGCCGATTCCAGCATCATGCAGGAGTTCATGGGGAAGTTCGCCGCCCGTGATTTTTCGCCGACCGGCCGCATCGACAATATGCTGAAGGATCTGGATTCGCTGCAGGCTTTCGCGCTGAAGACCAAGACGCCCCTGCCGATGACAGGGCAGGTCGTGGAGCTTCACCGCCTGCTGTGCGCCGCCGGACTGGGGCCTAGGGATTCGGCCGAGATGATGCGACTGCTCGACGGCAAGATAAGCTGATCGGGGGCCTTCGATCTTGCCGCTTGACGCCCAGAAATGTTATCGATAACATAGTTTTGCGATCTCGGGAGGAAACGCTTCGTGGCTGAGGAAAAACTGATCGAGTTCAAGTCGATTACGAAGGAGTTCGGCGGCACCCGCGCGCTCTCCGACGTGACGCTCGATCTGCACAAGGGGGAAATTCTGGCGCTGCTCGGCGAGAATGGCGCCGGCAAGTCGACGCTGATCAAGACGCTCGCCGGTATCTACCGGCCCGATGGCGGCCACATCCTGTTTCGCGGCGAGCCCTATCATCATCGGCCGCCGCGGCCGAACCAGCGCCAGTCCGTCGCTTTCATTCACCAGGATCTCGGCCTGATCGAATGGATGACGGTCGGCGAGAATGTCGGGCTCGCCCAGGGATTTTCGCTTCGCTCTGGTCTGATCGACTGGCGTTCCACCGAACAACGTGCCCACGAGGCGCTGAAGCTCGTCGGTTGCGACTTCGACCCGACGACGCGTGTCCAGGACCTGACGCGCACCGAAAAATCACTGGTCGCCATCGCCCGCGCCTTGGCCACCGAGGCCGATGTGCTGGTGCTCGACGAGCCAACCGCCAGCCTTCCGGCCGACGAGGTCGAGCGGCTGTTCGACGCCATCCGTCCGCTCAAGCAGCGCGGCGTCGGCATGATCTATGTCTCGCATCGCCTCGATGAGATTTTCCGCATCGCAGACCGGGTCGCCGTGCTGCGCGACGGCAGGCTGGTCGGTGAGAAGAAGGTCGCCGATACAAAACCCGACGAACTGGTCGAGATGATCGTCGGCTGTCCGGTCAGCCAGGTTTTCAGCAAGGCTCAGACGCAGACCGGCGAGACGATCTGCGCCGTGCGCGACCTTGTCTGCGCCGGCGCCGGCCCGGTATCTTTCGACGTGCGCAAGGGTGAGCTGCTCGGCCTGGTCGGCCTGCGCGGCGCCGGGCAGGAGCTGGTCGGCCGGGCGCTGTTTGGCTGCCAGGCTTTTTCTGGATCGGTGACGATCAATGGTGTTGCGCCCGACCTGTCGAGCCCGATCGCCGCCATGGGCTCCGGCGTCGGTCTGATCGCACGCGACAGGACAGAGGAGTCGATCGCGGCCTCCTTGTCGATCCGGGAGAACAGCTTCCTCAATCCCGGCGCCGGTCAGCGCGGCCTGTTCTCCTTCCTGGCGCCACACAAGGAGGCTGCTCTCGCCCGAGTGATCGGCGGCTCGGTCGGACTGCGCCCCAACGACCCGAACCTGCCGATCGAGGCGTTGTCCGGCGGCAATCAGCAGAAGGTGGTTGTCGGGCGCTGGCTCCATACCGGTCGCACATTGCTGATCGCCGAGGATCCGACCGCCGGCGTCGATGTCGGCGCCAAGGCCGAGATCTACCGGCTGATCGGCCGCGCGCTCGAAGCCGGTCTCGCCGTCGTCGTGGTGTCGACCGATTTCGAAGAGATCGCCCATATCTGCCATCGCGCTTTGGTGTTTTCGCGAGGACGCATCGTTCGCGAACTCACAGGCAACGACCTGACCACATCCGCCGTGATCACCGCGGCATCGGCTTCCGAAGCCGCCTGACTTTTCCGGAGCAAAGCCATGCAATCGATCGAATCCAGCGCACTCGAACCGACCCGCGGCGAAATGGCGGGCTTGCCACTTAGCCAGAAGATCATCAGGTTGCTGCCGGTCTACGGCCTTGTGATCCTCACCGTATTGCTGATCCTGCTGTTTTCGATCCTGCTGCCGAACACGTTCCCGACGCTGCTCAACCTGCGCTCGATCATCTCCGACAAGGCGATCATCGCGCTTTTGTCGCTGGCGGCGATGATCCCGATGGCTTCCGGGCGCATTGACCTTACCGTTGGCTACGGCATCGTGCTGTGGCACATCCTCGCCATCAGCCTGCAGACTATGTTCGGCGTTCCGTGGCCGCTGGCGGTGATGATCGTGCTGCTTCTCGGCGCCGCGACCGGCTTCCTCAATGGCCTGCTGGTTGAAGTCGCCCGCATCGACTCTTTCATCGCCACGCTCGGCACCGGCACCGTTCTCTATGCCCTGGCGCTTTGGCACACTGGCGGCCGGCAAGTTGTCGGCGTGTTGCCCAACGGCTTCTACGCGCTGAACGGCACCATGGTGTTCGGGCTTCCGATCACTGGCCTCTACGTCTTGGGCATTGCCGTCGTGCTCTGGATCATCCTCGAATATCTGCCGATCGGCCGCTACGTCTATGCCATCGGCGCCAATCCGAAGGCCGCGGCGCTGAACGGCATTCCGGTGCGCCGCTTTGTCATCGGAGCTTTCATCTCGTCAGGCTTCCTGACGGCGCTCACCGGTGTGCTCCTCGCCTCCAAGCTGCGCATCGGCCAGGCCAGCGTCGGGCTGGAATATCTCCTGCCGGCTCTCGTCGGCGCCTTTCTCGGCTCGACCACGATCAAGCCCGGACGCGTCAATGTCTGGGGCACGATGACAGGCGTCATCATCCTGGCGGTCGGTATTTCCGGCATTCAGCAGTTCGGCGGCTCGTTCTTCGTGGAGCCGCTGTTCAACGGCGTGACGCTGCTCGTTGCCATCGGCATTGCCGGCTACGCCCAGCGCAAGCGCGGCGCGAGCCACAGGGCCAGCATCAAGACTGTGGCACAGTCTTCGAAGTGACTAGCCGAACCAACCCCGTGGATCATGAAATGAGCGACTACGAGGTTCTCGACGATCGGTTCCGCAAGCTGACGATCGGGCATGCCAAGCTCGAACGGCTATGGACCGGCAGCCGTTGGGCGGAAGGACCGGTGTATGTACCGGCCGCAAGGCATTTGCTGTGGTCGGACATCCCCAACGATCGGCTGCTGCGCTACGACGAAGGCGATGGTTCCGTCAGTGTCTTCGAGACCCATTGCAACAATCAGAACGGCCACACGCTCGACCGCGAAGGCCGCGTCGTTGCTTGCGAGCATGGCGGACGCCGTGTCTCCCGGCTCGAGCATGACGGGCGCTGGCGGACGCTTGTCGAGACCGTTGCCGGCAAGCGGTTCAATTCACCCAATGACGTGGTGGTCAAATCCGACGGCACGATCTGGTTCACCGACCCGGTCTACGGCATCGAAAGCCACTACGAGGGCAAGATCGCCAGAGCGGAGATCGGCGGCTCCCATGTCTACCGGTTCGACGAGGTTTCGGGCGAGGTGAGCGCCGTCATCACCGATATGGTGCAGCCGAACGGCCTGGCTTTCTCGCCCGACGAGACGATCCTCTATGTTTCGGACAGCGGCGCCAGCCACGTGCCCGGCCTGCCGCGCGCCATCAGGATTTATGACCTTGCCGACGGCCGGTCGGCGCGTGCAGGCGGCATCCTTGCCGAATGCGGGGCAGGCCTATTCGATGGTTTCCGCGTCGATCGCGACGGCAACATCTGGGCCTCCAGCGCCGACTCGGTGCGCGTCCATGCACAGGACGGAACCCTGATCGGCCGTATCCTGGTTCCCGAGCTTGTTTCCAATGTCTGTTTCGGCGGTCCCAAGCGCAACCGCCTCTACTTCACGGCGCAGACATCCCTCTACGCCATCTACGTCAACGCACATCCGGCCGGCGTTGGTCCGGTGGCGGGCGATATCAGCCAGTGACATGACGCCAACCCCAATCGAAAGCCGAGTTCGGAAAGATCATGCAATTTCTTGACACCAAGGGAGGTACCAACATGCAACGCAGAACATTCCTCAAAACGTCCGTCGCCTTGATGACGATCGCGATCGCTGCTCCGGCCCTGTTCGCCGGCCAGGCCCGGGCGGACGCGATGGCCGACGCCATGGCGGTCGTCCAGAAATATGCGCAGAAGGTCACGGCCTGGGATGGTCCGACCACCGGTCCGAAGGCGCAGCAAGGCAAGACGATCGTCGTGCTCGCCGGCGACCTCAAGAACGGCGGCATTCTGGGCGTCACCAACGGCGTCGAGGAAGCGGCCAAGGCGATCGGCTGGGAAGTCAAGGTGATTGACGGCGCCGGCTCGATCGGCGGCCGCACCGCTGCCTTCGGCCAGGCCATGGCGTTGAAGCCGAATGGCATCGTCATCAATGGTTTCGACGCCATCGAGCAGGCGCCGGCACTGGAACAGGCTAAGGCCGCCGGCATTCCGTTGGTCTCCTGGCATGCCGGGCCGGTGATCGGGCCCGACGAGAAAAGCGGCGTGTTCGCCAACGTGTCGACCGACGCGATGCAAGTCTCCACGGCCGCGGCCGACTGGGCCTATGCCGATGCCAAGGGCAAGCCCGGCGTCGTTATCTTCACCGATTCAACCTACGCCATCGCCATCGCCAAAGCCGACAAGATGAAGGCGGAGATCGAGCGGTTGGGCGGCAAGGTGCTCGAATATGTCGACACACCGATCGCCGAGACCTCGCAGCGCATGCCGCAGCTCACCACGTCGCTCTTGCAGAAATACGGCGACGCCTGGACCCACTCACTAGCGATCAACGACCTCTATTTCGACTTCATGGGGCCCTCGCTCGCCGCCGCCGGCAAAGCCGGCACCGACGCGCCGATCAATGTCGCCGCCGGCGACGGTTCGGAATCGGCGTATCAGCGCATCCGCGCCAGCCAGTTCCAGAAAGTGACGGTCGCCGAACCGCTCAACTTGCAGGGCTGGCAATTGGTCGACGAGCTCAACCGCGCCATCGCCGGCGAAAAATGGTCGGGCTATCTATCGCCGCTGCATGTCGTGACGGCCGACAATGTCGAGTTCGACGGCGGCCCGAACAATGCGTTCGACCCCGGCAATGGCTACCGGGACGAATACAAGAAGATCTGGGGCAAGTAGCCGCGCAGCGGGGCGGGCGCATCAAGTGATGCGCCCGCACCGTGGCGTCATCCCACCGCAAATCCGGAACTGTCCGGTTTTTCACATTCCGCCATCGGGCGACAGCCTTCTCAACCGCAGAAAATCGGGAAACCTCCGACATGATTATTCGTTACGCCCTCTTCGAAGGGGAAATCCACGCCGGGCGCGAGAGCGAGTTCCGGCGCTTCGTCAAGGAGAGGCTGGTGCCGCTGTGGACGCAGTTTCCTGGGGCGGAAGAGGTGCGCGTCCTGGACGGCACCGCGCGTGACGACGGCGCTCCCGTCTATGCCATGGCGCTTGCCATCCGCTATCCCGACATGGATACCTGCAGCCGGGCGCTGCAGTCCAATGTCAGGTTTCAAAGCCGCGACGTGACCGGAGAATTGCTGAAAATGTTCACCGGGCGCGTTCATCATCACGTCTTCGAATCGAATGAGTACGCACCAGTCCGATCGGGACCTTGATCGGCAACGTTCTCAATTGCAGCCATCGGCGAATGGCCGTGTCGGTGATTGCGTGTCCATGATCTGAACCTTCGGACCAGACGTCGCGATTGGCCGAGGGGACTGTATGGGACGATACGGGCATTTTGACGATGCGGGCCCACGCCGAGGGCCGCTGCACCAATCCGCTCGACCGAAGCCGATCTACCAACGGGCTTGTTGGTAGTGGTAACCTCGCACATCAAGTTTCCCCGCAGTAACCAGATTGCAAGCGGTCTTCGCGTCGAGCAGATTCTGGATACGCGTGATACGCAGCTGATCTGGCTGCCTGGAAAGTGGCAAATGCCACCGTCCCCTGTTGGCCCAAGCCAGACATCGGGGGTAAACTGGACACCGTATTTCCCTTCTCCTTTGAGGTGGTAAGGTAGCTATGCCCGTCTCGGCTTACTTCAAGGCAGGTTTGTTTGTGGTCGCCGCGGCTGCCGCATTGTTCGCAGCGGCCGGCACGATCGCTGTCCCGGGCTTTTGGGCCTATCTCGCAATCTTCGCTGTCGTCATGATCGTTTCGTTCGCGGCGCTCGATCCGGACCTCCTGCGCGAACGCATGCGGCCGGGTGGCAAGAAGCCGCCGCTCTCGCTGAGGGTCTTCTCGCTCGTTCTGTTCATGCATTGGATCGTTGCCGGGCTTGACCGTGGCCGTTTCCATTGGAGCGACAACGTGCCCGATTGGCTTCAGGGCGTTTGCCTGTTCACGGTCGCGGCCGGCTACGCCCTTGCACTATGGGCTATGCGTGTGAACCGGTTTTTCTCCTCAGTCATTCGCATCCAGACCGACCGCGGCCAGCACGTCGTCAGCACGGGGCCTTATGCCTTCGTCCGCCACCCTGGTTACACCGCTGGATTTCTGATCATAGCGGCGAGCGGACCCGCGCTCGGATCGTGGCTTGCGGCTGCGCTCGTTGTGCTCTTTAGCCTGCCGTTTCTGCTCTACCGCACCATCACGGAGGACCGAATTCTTCGCGCGGAGCTTGCGGGCTATTCGGATTACGCCGCGCGGGTCCGATGGCGGCTTCTCCCGGGTATTTGGTGAGAGCCAAACCTCCTTAGGAAGCGTGCTTCGAAGGTCGTCGCGGCCTGCCAATGCAGCCAATTTTTGCTGTGGTCCCTTAGGCTCACGTTTTGGTTCCGATGTCTGCAATTGGCGCGTGGCCTATTCCGAAAGCGATGGCTCTTGGCAGTTGATGCCAGATTAATAGGTCCTGACCCTAGAAAGTATATGGCTTGGTGGAGTTTGAAATCGACACTTGATCTCGCGGTCGACAGCCGGCGCCGAAAGTCAAATTGACTCCACGAAGCGGAAATTGACGAAGGCCTTCAGCGTGTGGAAGGCCACGTCGTCCTTGACTGTCAGCCCTTCGCCATTGTCGAGTATCTGCTTCGAACCTAGGTCCACATAGGCATACTCGGTGCCGAAGGAGAGGCCGCAAGGGAGAGCGTCGTCATTGTCAGCCACCTGCGTTCCGATCTCCACAACGTGTTCGGTCGGGATCTGGAAGTATTCCGTTGCATCGGCCGCCGTGCGCGCCAGCCCGATGAACAGCTTGTCCTGCCAGACCGGCATGCCGGAATTGGGCGTGGCCTTGAGCGAGCGCCGCGACAGGAACAAGGATGTCGTCATGAATTTCCAGCGCTGCTTGCGGCAGATCGCCAGCGCGCGCGGGATAATTGGGGGACAGCTTTGAAGGAAAGGGATTACCCAGCGTATCCGGCCGTGCGAATCGTTCGGATGAGGCCTGGTGATTTGCACTGGACGGATGCACTTTCTCATGTTTGGAACTTGAAACATGGGTGCATCTCTCTACGAGCCAATCAACGTCTATAAGCCGCTCGCGCCGGACATCGGCATCGTCGATGGACCATTGGAATATTTGACTGTAGGCGGAATCAAACTGCCGCTTCCGTTCACCACCCGAATGACAGTCGTGCGCCTCTCAAACGGCGACCTCTTCCTCCATTCGCCGATCAGGTTCGACGAGAGACTGGCTAGGGAACTGCGCGGCCTGGGGAGGGTTCGCCATCTCGTGTCGCCCAACCAATTCCATTATGCCCACATCGGAGAATGGGCGAGGGCCTTTCCTGAAACGATCTCCTGGGCCTCTCCAGGTGTGCGCCGGCGGGCACGGGCACGGCACGTGGATATCGACTTCACGAGAGATCTCGACGTCAGTCCGCCCGAAGAATGGCGTCGGGAGATCGACCAACTGCTTTTTCCCGGCGGCTATTTCAAGGAGTTCATTTTCTTCCATAAGGCTTCGAGGACGCTGATACTCACCGATACGATCATCAACATCGAACTGGACAAGATTTCCGAACCGTGGCGAACGGCGACCAAGATCGTCGGGATGTATCATCCCTATGGCCAAATATTCTTCGGAATGCGCCTGCCGCTGATCGTCCAGCGGCGAAAGGCGAAGGCGACCATCGCAACGATTCACTCATGGCAGCCGCAGCGAATTGTGCTCAGCCATGGCCGCTGCTTTCACGCGGATGCTAACAGGGTGATCCGACGGATATTCGGAGCCCCGAACTACGAAGAGTAGTTTGTCCGTCGCGGGGGCTTGCGAACTGTATTTGGTCAAGTTGCAGGCTCCGATCGCGGCGCTGATCGGGCCGCCTTCATGGCGACGCTGATCACCACCGCAAAGCTCAATAGCGTCGATCCGCAAGCCTGGCTGGCCAATGTTCTCTCTCGCATCGCCGACACAGATCACACGGCTTGAGGACCTTCTGCCGTGGAACTGGCATGCCGGCAGTCGGGCCCGGTGCTGACGTCAGTGCGCGACCTCAAGGCTTAGAATTTCACCATCAAGATGGCAAATGCAAACCGGCAACCCCTCCCTGATCGGACCGCCGTGCGACGCGGTATTATTTTTCGCGACAAGGGAAGGTCGCGAGAGGTGGTGTCTTTCCCGGCGCTTATCCAGAGCCGCCGTTCGCGCAACGGCTCAAATCAACCCGGTCCGGACCTTTATTCGCCAATTCCCTCCCCGATAGGCGACATTGGATGCAACCGGGGGTCATGACCCTTCTGTGACGTTATAATTGGGCCGATGACGACCAAACTAGGTGGGAAATCGGCCATTGGCTCACCCAATTTAGATGCTGGCAAACCAGTTTCGAAGCCCTGTCCGATAGACTTTTGAAATGGGCGTCAATACAATCCGAGCCCCTGCTTTCTGTGAAAGCAAATGCAAAATGGCCGAAGAACGCGCCCAACGCCGTCTTGCAGCCATAATGGCTGCCGATGTGGTTGGCTACAGTCGGCTAATGGAACGGGACGAGCAAGGCACCCTGGCCGCTTTAAAGGAGCGGCGTAGGGGAATCCTGGAGCCACTCGTCCGCGAGCATCACGGCCGTATCGTGAAGGTGATGGGTGACGGCGTTCTGGTTGAGTTCGCCAGTGCGGTGAACGCCGTGACTTGCGCAGTCGAATTCCAGAAGGGGATGATCGCAGCGAACCAGGATCGCGCTGACGACCGTCACATTGTCCTACGCATCGGGATTAATCTGGGTGATGTCGTTGTCGAAGGCGGCGACCTTTTCGGTGATGGCGTGATTGTCGCTGTGCGGCTTCAGGCAATAGCCGGGCCCGGTGACATCTGCATCTCTGGCAGCGTCTACGACCAGGTTAAGCGCAAGCTTGATTTCAGTTTCGACGAACTTGGCCCTCAAGCGATCAAGAACATCGCCGAGCCGGTGGCCGTTTATCGCATCGTGTCATCGACCATCTCGGAGTATCAGGGGCCGGCGGCGAAGGCGCCACTGCCATTACCCGCCAAGCCTTCCATAGCCGTCCTTCCGTTCACAAATATGAGCAACGACCCGGAACAAGAGGCGTTTGTCGATGGCCTGACCGAAGACCTGATCACGGACCTATCGAGAACCAGCGGATTGTTTGTCATCGCCAGCAACTCTGTCTTTGCTTACAAAGGTAGGCATGTGGACGTACGCCGCATCGCTCGCGAGCTTGGTGTGCGCTATCTCCTGGAGGGTAGCGCTCGGCGGGCTGCGAGACGAGTTCGCATCAACGCCCAATTGATCGATTCAATCGGAGGGGACCACCTTTGGGCCGAACGGTTCGACCGCAGCTTGGAGGATATTTTCGCAGTCCAGGACGAGGTGACGGGCAAGATCATCGAGGCCTTAGCCGGCCGTTTGACGACCCAACCAGCGCGCAACAGACCTGCTAACCTGGAGGCTTATGACCTCTGTGTACGTGCGCGGGCATTGGGTATGCAAACGGCAATTGCCGCGAAAGAGGCCATTTTCCTGCTGGAAGCGGCGATCGCACTTGATCCGGAATATGCCGAGGCGCACCGCTGGTTGGCGCTGAACCTTTGGTTGGGCTGGGAGTTCTGGGGCGAGCCGATGGACCCCAACCGGGCAAGGGCCTTGGCAGAAGCACAACAGGCCGTCGCGCTCGATCCTAACGATGCCGGGAACCACTGGGTATTGGGCATCATCCTCGGACATGAACGTCGCTGGGCTGAATCGGATGCTGAGTTCGATGCTACCGTGAAACTGGATCCGAACTATGCCGACGCATGGGCGATGCGCTCGGATCTGATTACGCTGAACGGTCGACCAGCCGATGGCGTCGAACACGTACGCAAGGCGCTCCGGCTCAACCCGCACCCACCCGGTTGGTATTACTGGATGTTGGGGCAGGCCCAATATGCACTGCGCGACTACGAGTCCGCCGTCCAGACGCTTCGCAGGCCCGAAACCTATCGAACAACATCGCGCCGCATCCTTGCGGCGAGCCTGGCACAACTCGGGCGTCCTGAGGAGGCGCGCCGGGAGGCACAGATGTTCATGATGAGCAATCCGAATTTCACAATCCGGCATTGGTCCGCCTCGCAACCTTTCCGCGATGAAAACGTACGGCGGCATTTTGTGGAGGGCTATCGCTTGGCCGGGCTGCCAGAATGAACATGGCGGGGCCGTCTGACATGGCCAACGAAGACTTGCGGCACCGGATCGCGCGACGCGAGGATCTCGCGGCCATCACCGTGCTTATGGATGCGGCGTCGCCGAACTTCAGAAGCCCTTTCTTGACACACCCAGATCCGATCCAGCCGTTCAATCATGGGCTGGACACGCAGCTTGTCGATGACAGCACCTATTTCGTCGTGGAGCAAGGCGGCGTCCTGGCAGGTTGCGGGGGGCTGGAGCCGGCGCACGACGATGTACGGTGGGGAATCAGTCGCCCGGGCGTAACGCGGCGTTGCTTGACCCCGCCAAGGACGAGCGGCGATCAGGTTGCGCGATCTGATTTGATTTCGCGTTCTGCGAGAGCGTCGATTCCACCGCCACGCTGATCGCGCCTGCCGTTTTGGGAGGAACCAGAACTTCGCCGTGATGCAGTCCTTCCTCGACGCGCACACGGAGTGAGCGGTAGGTGGTTGCGCGGATGACCGTATCGGATCAGATGACGACGTTGTACAGGTCTACCTGAACGTCCGCCGTTTTACGATGCGCAGCTGAAGCTGCCGGTTCCCCACCACGATATTTGGCGTCGGCACAGCGAAGAACGGCTCTTAACAGACTAGAAGCACGGTCCACCAATGCCGTTTCTCGGACACACTGACGACGTCGTTCTTCTGTTTTAGCGATGCTGTTCAACGAAAGTTTTACAGGCGGGTGACAACTGCCCCATCTTGCTCTGAAGATCGCATTTGCCAATCGGCGTCGTTCCGCAAAGCGATTTGTAATCACGGTTGCATGCCTTGCCTTGGAAAGATTTGAAAGTTTTAACTTGCTTTGGGCTGGTTCCGCTCGCTGGAACTAGGCCGGAACCAATGTCCATCGCGCCATCCTTGCCGCCCTTGCCGCCCTTGCCACCTCCGCCTCCCCCTCTCGCAGAGGCGATGCCAGAAATGGCGGCGTATGCGACAGTTGCACCCATCATGGAGAGCAGTGCACGACGCGATGTAGACATTGTTCAATCTCCCCTTTTACTTTCTCATTAGCTAAATTAGCACAAGCGAATGTAGATTCATAATTCGGTGTTTCGATCGAAATTCGCCGAGCGTCCCGCGCGTCCGTCCATCTCGGGCTTCGCTTATTGGGTGATTTCGCCGTCGCCGGCTCGGGCCGATGCGGTTCGACAACAACAAAACAGGAGATCCCCACATGCAGCGGTTGAGAGAGTTCAAGGGCACCACCTTCCGAATCCGTCATGGAGGGCTCCAACCCGAACGGCGGGACGGAAGGTTTTTCGATGCGGGCCGCGGCGCGAGGGTTCGCCCTCCGGGTCGGATGCGCTAAGAAGACCGGGTAGCGGATGGTAACGGAAGTAGAGCCGCGCACGTTCGACCGGGGTCTTGACCACTGCGAGACATTCTACCGATCTCGCGCGACGGCAAGATCGCGCTCGACGATTTTCGAGGCCGCAGCCCGTTGTTGGTCGGTTTGTTTCGAGGGCCTGCACTGTCCATTCTGCCGGCGCCATGTCGCGGCGATGGCGCAGCTCAATCCGGCCCTGAAGGAGAAAGGCGCGCCTCGAACACAATATTCGGTACCCGGTCGCCCGCCTGCAGCGGACGGTCGACACTACTCGTGGACATGGACAACCTCCTCGCCCCGGATCAGTCAAGAAAAGGCAGCACGACATGCGCTTTGGGGTTGAGCCCGTGCTGGGGGCGCAAAACTTCCTGCGCCAGGGCAAAATAGCTTTCGGCCTCTGCCATATTGCCGAGGTCGAGATTACGCGCCATCCCAGCCATCGTAACACGAAAAGAGCATCAGCGGTCGCCGGTTTCGCGAGCCGTCTCGAGCGCCGCGGTAAACAGTGCGTCGTCTCATCCGAGGTTTCCGAGAGCATCGAATGCCCTCCTTCCGCGGGGCACGACATCATCCCGGTTGACTCTTGGCCAAGACGAGAACAAATGTAGAACATATCACGGGCTTTCCGCGTTTCAAGGGTCAGATGAGTGTATCGGCGCCCCCTGCTGCCATTTCCGACCTTCGAGAACGCATCGCGCGCCTCGAAGGCGGAAAGGCGCGCGCCCGAATGGTTTTGCCGTTCGGAGTGGCCGCGATCGACAGGGTTCTGCCGGGAGGCGGGTTGACTTTTGGCGGTCTGCACGAGGTCGCGGGCGGTGGCAATGGCGCCGTCGATGGCGCAGCGGCGGCACTCTTCGCTGCCGGTATTGCCGCGCGCACGGTGGGCAAGGTGCTGTGGTGCGTTACCCGGCCCGATCTGTTCGCGCCTGCGATCGAACAGGCCGGCCTTCCTCCGGGACGGGTAATCTATGTCGAAGCCGGCGACGAAAAATCCGTTCTTGCCTGTTTCGAAGAGGGTCTTCGCGGAGGTTTTGGCGCTGTCGTTGCCGAGATTGCACGGCTTTCGATGACGGCCTCACGGCGGCTTCAGCTCGCCGCCGAAAGCTCCGGCGCCATCGGCATCGCCATTCGCCGCTGGCGTCGGCAGACGGAGGCAACGGATTTTGGGCAGCCAACCGCCGCAGAGACACGCTGGCGGGTGTCGGACCTGCCGTCGACGCCATTGCCTGTACAGGGAGTCGGGCGTGCGCGCTGGCAGCTTGAACTGATCCGATGCCGTGCAGGAGAGAGTGCAGATTTCATAGTGGAGGCTTGCGATGCCAAGGGTCGTATCGCTCTTCCTTCCGATGTGGCCGACAGACCGCTTCAGAAGGAAATCGGGCGACGCCGCGCCTCCGCCTGAGACGCCGCTCGTCCTCATCGGCCGTGATGGTCGTCGCCGTGTCGTGCTTGCGGCCGACGCGGCAGCACGCAACGCCGGCCTGCGCATCGGCATGCCGGCGAGCAAGGCGCAGGCGCTGGTCCCGGGCCTGATTGTCCATGATGCCGAGCCCGAGGCCGACGAGATCGCGCTCGAGCGGTTGGCGTTGTGGGCGCTGCGCCGCTATGCACCTGTCGTCGCCTCGGATCCACCGGACGGCATCGTCATCGACACGACCGGCG
This sequence comes from Mesorhizobium sp. M1396, assembly GCF_040317725.1. Classification (NCBI taxonomy): domain Bacteria; kingdom Pseudomonadati; phylum Pseudomonadota; class Alphaproteobacteria; order Hyphomicrobiales; family Phyllobacteriaceae; genus Mesorhizobium; species Mesorhizobium sp. M1396. Next base: position 57,746 of record NZ_JAMYLA010000004.1, read on the forward strand.
CCGAACATCTGCATGGCGGCGAGGCGGCGATGCTGACCGAAATGGTGGCGCGGCTTGGCGGCTCCGGCTTCGCCGCGCGTGCCGCGGTCGCTGACAGCTGGGGTGCCGCCCACGCTCTGGCCCGCTTCAGTACAGGGCAGACGCTTGTGGTTCCATCCGGCGAGATTGCACAAGCGATCCTGCCTTTGCCGATCGCTGCCCTTCGCCTGCCCGCCGTGGCAATCGATAGCCTGAGGCGGCTGGGGTTCGAGACAATTGCGGATCTCACCGGCACGCCACGCGCGTCGCTCGCCTTGCGTTTTGGGCCGGAGGCCGGCCGCCGCCTCGACCAGGCGTTCGGACGCGTGAGCGAACCGATCGAGCCGATCCGGCCGGAGGAGATCGTCGAAGTGCGCCGCAATTTTGCCGAGCCGATCGGCGCGGCAGAAACAATCGCGCGCTATACCGGCAAGCTGGTCGCTGAACTGTGCGCCTCACTCGAGACGCGAGGGCTTGGCGCACGCCGGCTCGATCTTCTGTTCTTGCGCGTCGACAACCGCATCGAGGCGATCCGTGTCGGCACAGCAATGCCGGTGCGTGACACGAAGCGCTTGACCCGGCTTCTCACAGATAAAATAGAAACTATCGATCCCGGCTTCGGCATCGAGCTGATGCGGCTTGCCGCGACCGCTGCCGAGCCGCTGCGGTCCAGGCAGATGATTTCCTCGCTCGCCGAGGCGTCCGAACCCGATGTGTCGGATGTGATCGACATCCTCGCCAACCGTGTCGGCGAGGACCGGCTCTATCGCTTCGCGCCGGTGCAGAGCGACGTCCCCGAACGGTCGGTTCAACGCATTGCCCCAATTGCACCTGATACCGGCGAGGGCTGGCCCGGCCATTGGCCGCGCCCAGCCCGCTTACTGCCGCGACCCGAGCCGATCGAGACGGTCGCACTTCTTCCCGATCATCCGCCCGTGACCTTTACCTGGCGCGGCGTCCGCCGGCGTGTGAAACGGGCGGATGGTCCGGAACGCGTCTTCGGGGAATGGTGGAAGCGCGACGCCGAGCTCGCGGCGGTGAGGGACTATTTCCAGGTCGAGGATGAGAGCGGCGAGCGCTACTGGGTCTATCGCGCCGGCGACGGCGAAGACGCCGCGACCGGATCGCATAAATGGTTCATGCATGGGATCTTCGGATGACTGGCGCGGCCCGATATGCCGAGCTGCAGGTCACCTCGCATTTCAGTTTCCTGCGTGGGGCGAGTAGCTGCGAAGAGCTGTTCGCGCAGGCGGCACTGCTCGGCATCGAAGCGCTGGCTGTCGTCGATCGCAATTCGCTTGCCGGCATCGTGCGCGCCCACGAAGCGGCGAAGGCGACAGGCGTGCGGCTGACCGTCGGCTGCCGTCTCGATCTTGCCGACGGCATGTCGATCCTGGCCTATCCAACGGACCGGCCGGCCTATTCGCGCCTTTGCCGCCTGCTGTCGCTCGGCAAGGGCAGGGCGGGCAAGGCAAAATGCCATCTCGAATGGGATGATGTCGTCGCCTATGGCGAAGGTCTGATTGCTGTCCTGGTGCCGGACGAAGCCGATGATCTTTGTGCCGTTCGTTTGCGGCGGTTGCGCGACGCCTTCGACGATCGTGCCTATCTAGCGCTCACCTTGCGCAGGCGTCCGAACGACCAGCTCAGGCTTCACGAGTTGGCAAATCTTGCGACGGCGATGCACGTGCCCACCGTCGTCACCAATGACGTGCTCTTCCACGTGACGGCCCGCCGCATGCTGCAGGATGTCGTCACCTGCATTCGCCACAACGTCACCATCGATGATGCCGGCTTCCGGCGCGTACGTCATGCCGACCGCTATCTCAAACCGGGCGACGAGATGGCACGGCTCTTCAGCAATTATCCCGAGGCCTTGGCGCGCACGATCGAAATCGCCGACCGCTGTCAGTTCTCGCTCGACGAACTCGCCTACCAATACCCGGAGGAGAAGACCATGCCGGGGCTGACGGCCCAGCAGGCGCTGGAAAAGCTTACCTGGGAAGGTGCTGACCGCCGCTATCCCGAGGGCGTGCCTGACAAGGTGGCCCAAATCCTGAGACACGAGCTGCGGCTGATCGAGACGCTCAAATACGCGCCGTACTTTCTCACCGTGAACTCGATCGTCCGCTTCGCGCGCAGCCAGGACATTCTTTGCCAGGGCCGCGGCTCGGCCGCCAACTCAGCCGTCTGCTATGTGCTGGGCATCACCTCCATCGATCCCGAACGCAACAACCTTCTGTTCGAGAGGTTCGTCTCCCAGGAGCGGCGCGAGCCACCCGACATCGATGTCGATTTCGAGCACGAACGGCGCGAGATCGTCATGCAGTGGGTCTATGAGACCTACGGCCGCGACCACGCAGCACTTTGCTCCACCGTCATCCGTTATCGCACCAAGGGCGCCGTCCGCGATGTCGGCAAGGCGCTCGGCCTGCCCGAAGATATAACCAAACTTCTGTCCTCGCAGGTCTGGGGCCACGGTGAGGCGGTCGATGAGCAGCGCGCCCGCGAGCTCAACCTCAATCTCGGCGATCGGCGGCTGCGCCTGACCCTCGAACTCGCCGCGCAACTTGCCGGCACGCCGCGCCACCTCTCGCAGCATCCGGGCGGCTTCGTCCTGACGCATGATCGCCTCGACGATCTCGTGCCGATCGAACCGGCGGCGATGAAGGATCGCCAGGTCGTGGAATGGGATAAGGACGATATCGACGCCCTCAAATTCATGAAGGTGGATGTCTTGGCCCTGGGCATGCTCACCTGCATGAAGAAGTCATTCGATCTCCTGTCCGAGCACAAGGGCATCGCCCTCGACCTGGCGACGATCCCGTCGGAGGATCCGCGCACCTACGCGATGATCAGGAAGGCCGATACGCTCGGCGTTTTCCAGATCGAATCCCGCGCGCAGATGTCGATGCTGCCGCGCATCAAGCCGCGCACCTTCTACGACCTGGTCATCGAGGTCGCGATCGTCCGTCCCGGCCCAATCCAGGGCGACATGGTCCATCCCTACCTTCGCCGGCGCGATGGCACGGAGGAGGTGACGTTTCCGACACCGGAGCTCGAACGTGTGCTGGGCAAGACGCTGGGCGTGCCGCTGTTTCAGGAGCAGGCAATGCAGGTCTCCATGATCTGCGCTGGCTTTTCGGCCGGCGAGGCCGACCAGCTGCGGCGCGCCATGGCCACCTTCAAGCACACCGGCGGCGTCTCGAAGTTCCGCGACAAACTGATCAATGGCATGATCGACAACGGCTATACCCCGGAGTTTGCCGAAAAGACCTTCTCCCAACTCGAAGGCTTTGGCAGCTACGGCTTTCCCGAAAGCCATGCCGCCTCCTTCGCCTTGATCGCCTACGCGTCCTCCTGGATGAAATGCTGGCATCCGGATGTCTTCTGCGCCGCGCTTCTGAATTCGCAACCGATGGGTTTTTATCTGCCGGCCCAGATCGTGCGTGATGCTCGCGATCATGGCGTCGAGGTGCGACCGGTCTGCGTCAATGCCAGCCGCTGGGATTGCACGCTTGAGCCGACCGACGTCGAAGATCGCTTCGCTGTCCGGCTCGGCCTGCGGGTGGTGAAGGGTCTCGCCAATGATGACGCGGCCGCGATCGTCGCGGCGCGGGCCGACGAACCCTTCCTCTCGGTCGACGATCTCTGGCGCCGCGCCGGCGTGCCAGCGGCTTCACTTGTCCAGCTCGCCGAGGCCGACGCATTTCTGCCGGATCTGAACCTTGCCCGCCGTGATGCACTCTGGGCGATCAAGGCGCTACGCGATGAACCTTTGCCCCTGTTCGCGGCCGCCACGTCCCGTGAACACAAAACGGTGACGGAGATCCACGAGCCCGCCATCACGCTCAAGCCGATGACGGCGGGTCGCGAGGTTGTCGAGGATTACGGCCATGTCGGGCTGACCTTGCGCAGCCATCCGGTGTCGTTTCTGCGTGCCGATCTACGCCGGCGTCGCATCGTGACCTGTGAGGAGGCCATGCAGGCGCGGGACAAACGGTGGCTCGAGGCCGCCGGCCTGGTGCTGGTCCGGCAGCGGCCGGGCTCGGCCAAAGGCGTCATGTTCCTCACGATGGAGGATGAGACCGGCGCCGCCAACGTCGTCGTCTGGGTCAAAATCTACGAGAAATTCCGTCGCGTCCTTCTCTCGTCGGCCATGCTCGGTGTGCGCGGCCGCATCCAGCGGGAAGGGGAGGTGGTGCATCTCATCGCGCACGAGTTGACCGATCTTTCGGCCGAACTCGCCAGCGTCGGAAACCGCGACACGCCATTTCCATTGCCACACGGCCGCGGTGACGAGGCCCATCATGGCGGATGGGGCGTCGATCCGCGCGGCATGCCGAAAACGCGCGATATCGTCGATCCCAATGAGCACATCGACCGCATTAAGGTGAAGACGCGGGATTTTCGGTAGCGACGACATCGTTGAAAAAATCAAACGATAACCCGTGCCAGGTAAATGTCTGGTCCAAGAAATGTGCTGCGTTGGAGGCATGCCTTTTGCCTCTTGCAGCAGCTATCGCGCAGCCCCATTTAGAGGCTATTGATATTTTCGGCCGATCGATCCGGGCCTTGCGATTTCTCGCTTTTGCTGCATCTATCTCCAAAGTCTCGATATGAACCGGTTCGGCTTCATCGCCGGATCACGCTGCAATTGTTACGAAGGAATACGCATATGGCGACTGGAACCGTGAAGTGGTTCAACAGCACCAAGGGTTTTGGATTCATCCAGCCCGATAATGGTGGTCAGGACGTTTTCGTCCATATTTCCGCTGTCGAACGCGCAGGTCTTTCGACCCTCGTCGATGGCCAGAAGATTAACTTTGAGATCGAGCAGGACCGCCGTACGGGCAAGTCCTCAGCGGGCAATCTCAGCAAAGCAGGCTAATTGTTTCTCGCGCGGCCCGGCACAAGCCGGAACGACGCGGCAAGTCACGGATGTACTGGCAGTCGCTCGACAAGAGCGCGCGGGAATTGGTTCAATCGGAAGGCCGGCGCAGCAGATTGCTGCAAGCCTTCTTTGCAAAGGAAAGGCGGGGTTACTCCCGCCTTTTTTGTGTCCGGACTGCGTAGGCCGATGAATCTGCAGCAATCAGGCCGCGGTCTTCTTGCGCGTCCGCTTCACCGGCGCCGGCTTTTCCGGTTCTGTCGGCTTTCGGCCGAGTCCCATCGTCTTGGCCAATGCCGAGCGCGCTGCGGCATAGTTCGGCGCGACCATCGGGTAGTCCGCTGGCAGGCCCCATTTGGTGCGATATTCGCCGGGCGTCAGGTTGTAGTGGGTCGCGAGATGGCGTTTCAACGACTTGAACTTCTTCCCGTCCTCAAGGCTGACAATGTAGTCCGGAGTGACCGATTTCTTGATCGGCACGGCAGGCTTGAGAACCGCTGACTTATCCGGCGCAACACCGCCGCCAGCTGTGCCCTTCAATGCGGCGTGGATCTGATCGATGAGGGTAGGCAAGTCGCCGACCGGAACCGGATTGTTCGAGACATAGGCCGAGACGACTGCGGCAGTGAGTTCGATCAGGTTGTCGGCATTGCTTTCAGCTTTTTCTGTCACGAAACTCTCCTGGCGGCTTGAAAGACAGTCGGCGAAATCTTCCGTTTCATAGTGGCGGTTGGCGCCAAACGCAACGAACCCATTGGAACTATTGCGATGCCTGTTCTGCACAGCGGTCATGGCAACGCATCCCGCGTCGTGCGCGTGGTTCCTTATCATTGTGCGATGCCAAAGCCGCTGCGTGAGCGAATGCGGGCGACGCCAGCAAGGTGGAACAATTCGATTGCCGGCGAGTTTCCAAGATGAAGGGCGATCTGTTTCGGAGGAAACGGGACGAAACGCGTCCTTGCCCACAATGCGGTGCGACTGATGCTCGGCGGTGTAACCGCCTGCCTGCTCACAATCGTCGAGATTCCCAACCCGATTACGCCATTGCCGCTTGTGTCCGAGGCAAGGGCCGCCGCCGAGATTTCCATCAGCACATTCTACGAAGACTGTCTTCCCATGGCGATTGGGTCTCGTATCGTTTGCGCGGGCCATGTCTCCAAGCGCCAGTTGTATCTCCACAGGTGATGGCGCCACACTCTGCGATGGCGAGCCTGCCTTCGCCGGCTTGAGGGCGCTGCGAGCCATAAAATCGGTCCATCCGAAGCAACAAGATCATCAACCAGACTTGAAGCCCCGTCTGCAACTTGATCTAATCGTAAGGATCAACGATACCGCGATGCTTCGGTTCCTTCTGCAGAAGCCGGCCCGGCAGATGGTGCGTTCCGTGCCCCATCCCTGATCGGCATCGGTCGCCGATCGGCTTCATTTCATCCGACTTGCTCCACCTGCAGCGTGCCGGGTGGAAGCACTGACGCACAATCCAAATCGACGTACGGTGGCGACTCTCGTTTCGACCGTGGTGGCTTTGATCGCGCTGAGTCGCGACGACAACCAGCGTGGTCGCCGCGATGTCGGCTTTCAATCTGTGACAAATCTGTCCGCAACGGCCAGATCATCCCGTTGCCCCGACTGAATGACGGCTATTCCGGCTTCGACGCCGAAAACATGATCGCTTGAAGCGGCATGCGGCTCGGGCCGGGGCCGAATTCCTTGCGGAACGCGTCGAGCAGAGCCTCTACGACCTGGTCCGGCTCGACCCCGCCGCGGGAGAGGATCTGATCGGCGAGCGGATTGCCGTGGACGGCCGCGCGCGCAAATGCGGCTAGGTCCGGAATGACTTTCTCCAGCCGGATGACAGCGATGCCGATATCGCCGAACCCGGCCTCGATCAGAGCTTCCTTGATAGGATCGATGTGAGAGTAGGAGAACGGAACATTGAAGAATTGCGGCGGATCGGCCGGGAAGAAGCTCCCTGCGACCTGGTGCGCGATACGGCCGAAGGGATTGTAACGGTGCGAGTCCCAGACGTTGAACAGATACTGCCCGCCGGGCGCCAGGACCCGGAGCACCTCCGCGTAGGATTTCGGTTTGTCGGGAAAGAACATGACACCGAATTGGCAGACCACCGCGTCGAAGCTGCCGTCTTTGAAAGGAAGTGCCAAGGCGTCGGCGGGGACGATCTCGACCTGCTCGCCGTCCCGGAATTTTGACCGCGCGATCTCGAGCATAGGCGGGTTGAGGTCGGTTGCCGTGAGATGCACGGTGGCCGGCAACAGGTCGCGCAGGTGGCGGGTGACGATGCCGGTGCCGGCCGCCGTCTCCAGCACCCGCTTCGGGGCCCTGGCGGCCGCGCGCCGCGCGATGTCGGCGCCATAGTCGGCGAAGAGCATTGGCCCGAGGCCCTGGTCGTAGTTCTCGGGGATGTTCCCGGTGAATTGCGCCGCGTTGTTGTCCATTTTTGGTGGCCCCTCCGGTTGCCGGGAGTCGAACGTAGTGCAGAGTGCCTTCAGATCAAACGGGATTTGTGTCGAACACCATCAGGCCGCCATCGGCACAATTTGCGAGATCGCTTGCGACACCTGACCTTCGGGCGTGCCCAAAGCCGACGAATGTCGTCGGCGCTGTCGAATTCGAGAAGCGCTACGAGATGCATATCGCCCGGGGTCGAGCGCATTCGCCTCGGGACCCGCGTGAAGCTCGATTACGCTCCAGCTCTTGTTGCTGGGGGCCACTCCGAGATTAACGGGCCTGCTCCTTGTTAGGCACCTAAGCCATGGCTTCGGGCAACCTGGATCATGGCGCGGCAGCAGCGGATCGCGGGCAGCCTCGGGTTCCGAATGGCCTTTGGTCGCGGGGCAAGCCGTTGAAATGTAACGCTGCCGAATTGTGCAGGAGACACTAAGCAGGGGAGGAACATCTTGTCTTCCTTGGCAGCCGCCTCGAATGCCCTGCGGACCTCCTGTGTGGGCACGTTGCCTTCCATAGCAGCCATGCAGATTTCCACCGCCCACTTAGGGCCTCGCTTGGTCCATTTCAGAAGCTGCTCGGCGGCACCCTCGCCGTGGCTGACCCCGAAGCGGATGCCTGGGCGGTCGGTCCTGACGTAGACCGGAGGGTTGAACCAGTGAAGTGCCATCAGGGCTCTTTAAGGTCGAAGCACACGAACTGCCCGTGGAACGTGGCCCGGTCGACAATGATTTCGACCAGTTCGTAGTCAGTCTCTTGCAAATACGGGTTTAATATTCGGGTCGCCGCAACGGCTTCCTTGACCGAGACGATGCTGCCACACCGGACGTGATGAATAGCTGCCTCTACCGCTTCCTTGGCGGCAGGCGTGCCATGATCCCCGCTCAAGGCGGAATAATAATTCTCTATATAATCTATAGACATTATATTCTGCCTTCGTTGACGGCCGCCTTATCGGTAGTTTCCTCCCGCAGTCGCCCGACAGGGCTATCAAAGGAGTGACGGATGGGTCGGCATATTCGCTTCAACGCTTTCGACATGAATTGCGTTGGCCACCAATCCCCGGGCCTGTGGAAGCATCCGCGCGATAGATCGTGGAAATACAAGGATCTGGACTACTGGCAGGACCTGGCCCGGACGCTCGAGCGCGGTATTTTCGACGGCATATTCATCGCCGACGTCATCGGCTATTACGATGTCTACAAGGGCTCGAACTACCACGCGATCGAGCAAGCGGCGCAAATTCCGGTCAATGATCCTTTGCAGCTGGCCGCGCCGATCGCGCTTGCCACCGAACATCTCTGCATCGGCATTACCGCCTCGACCTCGTTCGAACACCCTTACACATTCGCCCGCCGCCTTTCGACCGCCGACCACCACACCAAAGGTCGTGTCGGCTGGAACATAGTCACTTCGTATCTGGAAAGTGGCGCCAAGAATGTCGGCCAGGCCGGCTTGAAAAGCCATGACAACCGCTACGAGGTCGCCGCCGAATATGTCGAGGTGCTCTACAAGCTGTTCGAAGGCAGTTGGGAAGAGGGTGCGGTGCAGCGTGATCCCGTCCGCGGCATCTTCACCGACCCAAGCAAGGTGCATGAAATCGGCCACAAGGGCAAATTCTTCGACGTGCCCGGCTACCATCTGTCGGAGCCGTCGCCGCAGCGCACCCCGGTTCTCTATCAGGCGGGCGCCTCCGGTCCCGGCAAGGCCTTCGCCGCTGCGCATGCCGAGTGCGTCTTCGTGGGCGCGCCGACCAAATCATTGCTTAAGGCCTATGTTTCCGAAATCCGCCAAAAGGCCGCTGCGGCCGGCCGCGATCCGAAGAAAGTTCTGATCTACAACCTCACCACGCTGATCATCGATGAAACGGATGAAAAGGCCCGGAAGCGTTTCGAGGAGTATCAGAGCTATACGTCCTATGACGGCTCGCTGGTGTTCATGTCCGGCTGGAGCGGCATCGACTTCGGCCAGTATGCGCCAACCGATGCGCTCAAGAAGGTCGAGACCAATGCGATCGTTTCGATGGTCGAGCATTTCGCCGGCAAGGACAAGGCCTGGACCGTCGAGGAATTGGCGAAGTGGGGCGGCATCGGCGGCGTCGGGCCGGTCTTCGTCGGTTCGCCCGGCACCATCGCCGACATCCTGCAGGAATGGGTCGATGAAACCGATGTCGACGGCTTCAACCTTGCTTATGCGGTAACGCCCGAAAGCTTCGAGGCCGCCGTCGACTTGCTCGTACCGGAATTGCAGAAGCGCGGCGTCTATCCCACCGCCTACAAGCCCGGCACATTGCGCGAGAAGCTGTTCGGCGACGGACCCTATCTTCCCAGGACGCATCCCGCCGACGGGTACCGCGACATCGAGGCCGTCAAGCGTCGCGAAGCCGAACGCGCCTCGGTGTCCCGCTTGAAATCCGTGAATGCGTGATGACTGACCTGCTCGAACTCCACGACGTGTCGCTGTCCTTCAAGGGTGTGCGAGCCCTGAATGCGCTGAGTTTCAGCGTCGCCAAGGGTGAGATCTGCGCCTTGATCGGGCCGAATGGCGCCGGCAAAAGTTCGCTTCTTAATGTCATCAACGGTGTCTATCGCGCCGACGCCGGCGACATTGTCTTCGACGGTTTGCGCTTCGAGGCAATCCATCCGCAGAAGGCAGCCCATCTCGGCGTCGGCCGGACCTTCCAGCACAATGCGTTGTTTCGCCGCCTGTCGGTGCGCGAAAACGTGCTGGCCGGTCTGTCTCGTCATGGCACCGCCAACTTTTTCGAAAACATCTTCCGGCTGGGCAGGGACAGCGCCGAGCGCCGGGGCTTTCTTGCCCGCGCCGAGCGCACCATGGCTTTCCTCGGGCTCGACCGTCATGCGGAAAGCATAGTTTCGACCTTGCCTTACGGGCTGCAGAAACGCGTTGATCTCGCCCGGGCATTGGTCTCCGGCCCCAAGCTGCTGCTGCTCGACGAACCGATGGCCGGCATGAATCAGGAAGAGAAGGAGGAGATGAGCCGGGTCATCCGCGAGGTCAATCGCGTCTTCGGCTCGACCGTGGTGCTGATCGAGCACGATGTCGGCATCGTGCTCAACCTCGCAAGCCATGTAGTGGTGCTCGACTACGGCCGCAAGCTCGCGGACGGGGCACCCGACGAGGTGCGCAAAAACCCCGACGTGATAGCCGCCTATCTCGGCACGGTTCACTGAGGAACTCATGTCCTATTTCTTCGAAACATTGGTCAGCGGCCTGTTTGCCGGAGTGATGTACTCACTCGTCGCGATCGGCTTCGTGCTCATCTACAAGGCATCCGGGGTCTTCAATTTCGCGCAAGGGGCGATGCTGCTTTTCTCGGCGCTGACCTTCGTCACCCTCACCGAGAAAGGCATGCCATTCGCCCTGGCCTTCATCGTCACAGCGCTTGCCATGGTGGTGATGGCGATCCTGATCGAATGGCTGGTGCTGCGGCCCTTGCGAAACCGCGATCCGTTGACGCTGTTCATGGCCACTTTGGGATTGAGCTATGTCATCGAGGGCTTTGCCCAACTGCTGATGGGCATGGATGTTCACATGCTCGATCTCGGCATCCCCGATGTCGCCGTACAGGTCGGCGGCATCTACGTCAGCCAGTTCGACATCATTGCCTCGTTGATTGCGCTGACGCTGGTCGCCACGCTGGCCATCGCGTTCAACAAGACGCGCATGGGCATCTCGCTTCGGGCGGTGGCTTCCGACACGCTTGCGGCGCAGTCGATCGGCATCCGCCTGCCTGCCATCTGGCGCATCGTCTGGAGCGTCGCCGGCATCGTGGCCCTGGTTGCCGGTCTTGTCTGGGGATCGCGCCAGGGCGTGCAATATTCGTTGTCTCTGGTGACGCTCAAGGCGCTGCCGGTGCTGATCATCGGCGGCTTCTCCTCCATCCCGGGGGCCATCGCCAGCGGCCTGCTTGTCGGCGCGACCGAGGCGTTGGCCGACATCTACATCGGCCCGCTGGTCAATGGCAGCGTTTCCACCTGGTTTGCCTACATCCTCGCTGTCGGCTTCCTGCTCATACGTCCGGCCGGCCTGTTTGGTGACCGCGAAATCGAAAGGGTCTGATCGTGACCACGCTGCAGGAATCCGCTCCGGCCAGGCCGATCCGCCAGCCTGCATTTGGGGTTGGCGCTATCGCCGTCGTCGTTGGCCTGATCGCCGCCTTTGCGGTGCCGACCATTGCCGACGACTACTGGCTGAGCTCGATCATCATCCCTACGGTGATCATGGGGCTTGCCGGCATCGGCCTGAATCTGCTGATGGGTTATACCGGGCTGGTGTCGATTGGTTCGGCTGCCTTCATGTCGATCGGCGCCTTCTCAACCTACAATTTGCTGCTGCGCGCGCCGTTCTTGCCGCTGCCGGTGGTTCTGATCATTGCCGGCCTGATCGCGGCGATTGCCGGGGTCATCTTCGGGCTGCCGTCGCTGCGTATCAAGGGCTTCTATCTCGGCGCATCGACCCTCGGCGCGCAGTTCTTCTTCGAATGGCTGTTCACCAATTTCAGTTGGTTTTCGAATGACAGCCAGTCGCTGACCATATCGGCGCCTCGACTGCAGATCCTCGACTACGATCTCCAGTCGGCCACCGGCCGCTACTATCTGGTCATTGCAACCACGGTGCTGCTCATCGCGCTGGCCTTCGCGATCGTCAAAAGCCGTGTTGGTCGCGAATGGATGGCGATCCGCGACATGGATGTCGCTGCCTCGGTCATCGGCATCCGCGTCGCACGCCGCAAACTGCTGTCCTTCGGTATAAGCTCGTTTTTCCTGGGTATCACCGGCGCGCTCTGGGCCTTCGGATATCTCGGCACCTCGGATGCGCATGCGTTCAATCTCGATAAATCGTTCCAGATCCTGTTCATCGTCATCATCGGCGGTGTGGCGACGATCTTCGGCAACTTTCTCGGTGCCGCCTTCATCGTGCTGACGCCGATCCTGCTCGACCGGCTGTCGCTGATTATCGATTTGTCATTTCTCGGCGATCAGGGTGCGCTGGCAAACCTGCAGCACATCATCTTCGGCACGATCATCGTCGTGCTGCTGATCAAGGAACCGGATGGATTGTCCGGTCTCAGAAGGCGCGGCGTGGAAGCCCTTCGCTCGCGAGCACGATCATCCAACTGAACTCAGACAAGACGAAACACCTCGGCGCCGGGTCTTTCGCCTCCTCCCAAGCATCAGTCGTCACTTTCTCCAAACCACTCAAACAAGGGTTGCACGATGTCATTTTTAACCAAGACCATGTCGCTGGCGGCCGCGGCCGCGATGGCCGTCACGCTGATGAGCAGCGCGTCCTTCGCCGAAGACGGCACCGGCCAACAGCTCTATCCGCTGTTTACCTACCGCACTGGGCCCTATGCTCCATCGTTCATCCCGTTCGGTGCCGGCAATATCGACTATCTCCGCTATATCAACGAGGTCGAGGGCGGCGTCGATGGCGTCAAGATCCTGGTCCAGGAATGCGAGACGGCCTACACGATCGAGCGCGGCATCGAATGCTACGAACGCTACAAGAACGGCTATAACGGCGCGCTGACGGCGGCAATCTATCCGCATTCGAGCGGTCTCGACGTCGCACTCACCGACAAGGCGCGCATCGACAAGATCCCGATCGTCAGCCCTGGCGGTGGCCAGAACATCGCCACGGACGGTCGCGTGTTTCCCTACCAGTATCCGCTGGTGTTCGACTATTGGAGCGAAGCCCAGATCATCGTCGATTACATCGCCCAGCAGGCGGGCGGCTACGACAAGCTCAAGGGCCTGAAGATCGCCACGCTCTATCACGACTCCGGCTATGGCCGCGATACGATCGAGCCACTCGGCATCCTCGCCAAGAAATACGGCTTCGAGGATATCCAGATCCCCGTTCCGCATCCCGGCGAACAGCAGCAGACACAGTGGCAGCAAATCCGCCGTGCAAGCGCCGACTGGGTCTTCCTGCGCGGCTGGGGCGTCATGACGCCGGTGGCGATCAAGACAGCGGCTCGCGTCGGCTTCCCCGCCGATCGGATCATCGGCGATATCTGGAGCGGTTCGGAAGACGATGCCCGCCCGGCGGGCGCTGCCGCCAAGGGCTATCTCGCCGTCTCCGTCTTCCCGCCGGGCACCAACTACGGCATCTTGAAGACGCTGAAGGACAATATCCTCGACAAGGGCAAGTCCGACCTGAAGGACAATTCGAAGTTCGGCACGGTTTATTACAATTACGGCGTGATCGAAGCCATCACCTTCGTCGAGGCGCTGCGCACCGGCCATAAGAAATTCGGCAACAGGCCATTGACCGCCGCCGAAGGCCAGTGGGCGCTCGAAAACCTCGACATCGATCAGAAGCGGATCGCCGAGCTTGGCGCGGAAGGCCTCATCAGCCCGCTGAAAACCTCGATCGACAATCACAAGGGCGAAACCATCGCCGCCAAGATCATCCAATGGAACGGTCAGTCCTGGGATACCAGGACCGATTGGATCAAGGCCGATGCCTCGCTGTTTGCCGACGTCATCAAGGCAAAAGCAGCCGCCTATGCCAAGGAAAAGGGCATCGAGCCCCGCGTTGCAACGAATTGACACCAACCCGCACCGACAGGATCGACCTATGACCATTGCAGCAAGAAGCTTCCTCGAGATCCAGAATATGGAAGCGCTCTATGGTCAGGCGATCCTTGCTGTGCGCGACGTGTCGCTCAAGGTCGAGCAGGGCAAGATCGTTGCCCTGCTCGGCGCCAATGGCGCGGGCAAGACAACGACGCTGAAGGCGGTTTCCAATCTGCTCGGACCTGAGCGCGGCAAGGTCAGCCGCGGCAGCATCGTCTGGCAGGGCGAGGCGGTCAGCGGCCTCTCGGCGTCTCGGCTCGTCGCCAAAGGCGTGGTGCAGGTGCTGGAAGGCCGCCATTGCTTTGCACAACTGACGGTCGAAGAAAATATCCTCTCCGGTGGCTTCGTCCGCAAACCGAGCAGGGCAGACCTGCAGCGCGACGTCGAACGGATCTACACATGGTTTCCGCGCCTCAAGGAGAAGCGGAAGGTCAAGGCCGGCCTGACCTCCGGAGGTGAACAGCAGATGTTGGCCATCGGCCGCGCGCTGATGACCAAGCCGAGCCTGGTGCTGCTGGATGAGCCCTCGATGGGGCTCGCGCCGATCATCGTGCAGGAAATCTTCGAGATCATCCGCATCCTGAACAGTGAGCAGGGCGTCAGCTTCCTGCTTGCCGAGCAGAACGCCAATCTCGCGCTTCGCTATGCCGATTACGGCTACATCCTTGAAAACGGTCGCGTCGTTTTGTCGGGAACGGCAGAGGAACTGCGAGCCCGTGAGGATGTCCAGGACTTTTACCTGGGCGGTGCCAATGCCACCAAACCACACTGACCGCCTCGCCCGTGCCGGGTGAGGTAGCTAATTTCAGGACAATGCAACATGACACAGATCGATAGCGCCTGGGGCGCAGGCCCCAGCGCTCGCTATGAGACACTGGCAGAACGGTTCCGGCCGATATTTGGTGAGATCACCGCCGGCGCGGTCGAGCGGGAGCTTGGCCGCGAACTGCCGGTAGCGGAGATTGCGAAATTGAAGCGGGCGGGCCTGGGCGCGCTGCGCATACCCGAAGCCGAAGGTGGTCTAGGCGCGACGCTGCCCGAACTCGCCAACATCCTGATTGAGTTGTCGGAGGCCGATTCCAATATCACCCAGGCGCTGCGCGGTCATTTTGGGTTTGTCGAGGATGTCGTCAACAAGACGACCGGCGAGAGCCGCAAGCGCTGGGCGCAGCGGATTGTCCACGGCGAGATCGCCGGCAATGCCTGGACCGAGATCGGCGATGCCAAACAGGAGGCCTTCTCGACCCGCATCTCGAACAAGGGTGACAGGCTGGTGCTCAACGGCACCAAATACTACACCACCGGCTCGCTGTTTGCCGACTGGATCGATGTCGGTGCGACGGGGCTCGACGGGGAAGGCATCGTCTTGCAGGTGCGTCGCGACGATCCGGGCGTCGATGTCATCGACGACTGGGACGGTTTTGGCCAGACGCTCACGGCCAGCGGCACCACGATCTTTACCGATGCCACCGTCGACCCGGACGATGTCGTCGTCGATGATGACAAGTTCCGCTATGGCGCCGCCTTCTACCAGCTGGTGCATCTTGCCACCCTTGCCGGTATCGGCCGGGCGATGGCCAACGAGACTGCTGCCGCCGTCGCCGCGCGCAATCGCTCATACTCCAATGCAGCCGGCCCGCGCTCAAGCCAGGATCCGCAGGTGCTTCAGGTCGTCGGCCGTATTCGCAGCAACGCCTATGCGGCTGGCGCCATCGTTTTGCAGGTCGCGCAGGCCATCGAACGCGCTTATCAGGCACACTTCGCCGGCAACGCCGATGCGGAGGAAAAGGCCAACGCTATCGCCGAACTCGAGACATCGCAGGCGGTGACGGTTGTCACAAACCTGGTTCTTGAGGCGTCGACGATTATCTTCGATGCGTTGGGTGCGTCCTCGACCAGGAAGCCGGTCGGCCTCGATCGCCATTGGCGCAATGCCCGTACCCTGTCGTCCCACAACCCACGCATCTACAAGGATCGCATCGTCGGGGACTACGCGGTGAACGGCTCGCCACCACCCTATCAATGGCGGATCGGGCGCAGCCCGCTGTAGGCTAATCTAGGACGTCATTTGTAGCCGCAACCCCTCCAGCGCCACCGCGCTTACGGGGGCCGTGATTTGAACCAGCGAAACGTCGATGCTGCGGAGCGACAACTCACCATGGCCAGTCGTCGATCGCGGAATCATACGGAAAAATACCGCAGGACGTCTGATTCTGGCCTGAAAAGGCTAATGAAATCAACCATTCTGGCGCATCCTCCAGGCCCGACCACGATCATTGATTTAGCAACCGCCACCGCGCTGATCGGGCCCCCACCGGGCCTGCCCTTCAACTCCTCAAAACCGGGTCCTGTTCGGCGAAAAAACAGGATCCCGTTTCACGATCATGGCCGCTCCGCTTGGTTGGGGTGCGCGGGCCTGCGAATTCACAGCCATGATGGCTTGGCGCGACATTCGTGCCGAACTGCTTCATCAGATTTCCTACCTGCCGTCACGGAAACTGCGCGAAGAAACTTCAACAGCAAATAATAATTTAAGCTATGTTGTTAATCTTTCTCGCGAATCCAGCCTAAATTATACAAAAATAAAAAAAACTAATTGCGATACTTACTGTCATATGGATGTTTCTTCTCATATAAGTCGGAGAAAATTGTTGATACGAGCATGGATATTACAAATATACTTACATTTGCTACATTGAGACAAATTTTACATATAGATAGCCAGGTCGCAGTCTCGTGATCGCCTTGCGTTCAGGAATTTTCGAATGTACGTTAGCCTGCGGTCAATTAGCTCAAACTGCTATATCGGGGGGGGACAAAATGAACATTTTGTCGAGGCCAGCTTTTTTTGAAGCATTTCAGAAGAGATTAGCCAACAAAGAGAAGACGCCAGTCCCTGGTGTATTTGGTCGCTGGCTGGCGAGTTCGCTCCTGAGGCGCTCGCCGGGGCGAGCCCGACGGCCCAGTAAGACATCAGATCTGCCGAATTTGGCGCTTGAAGCGCTTGAGCCGCGTTATCTGCTGTCAGCTGACGTCTTGCCTTTCGCAGTCGATATGAACGACTTGGCCGGCGCCGACTATTCGCTGCGCTATGACAATCTAATCCAGGCGATCCAGATCTATGACAACAAGTCGGACACGCTGGTCGACCAGCGTAACGTGCAGCAGGTCGACTATATCGTGGTGCGCGGCACTACTGCCGACGACAAGCTCACCATAGACTTCGGCGAAAACTTCCTGGCGGCGCTCGACGTGCGCTTCGACGGTGGTGGCGGCAACGACACGCTTGCCATGACCGGCGGCAGCTTTGACACCGTGCGGCTGGCGACTGACGCCGGTCAGTCGGGCAACATTACCGCGCAAGCCGGAGCGTTGACCCATAGCATCGGGCTGGCGAGCGTTGGCGCGGTCGAGGATGACACGGCCGCCAGCCAGCGCATTTACGCCGACAGTTCCGGGCAGGCGCGGATGATCCGCATCGGAAGTTCAAATGGTTCCAATGACAATCTGGCGATGCTTGACGCTGGAGCCTTCAACAATCTGATCACCTACAGGTTTGCAGTTCCGGCGGTCTCGTTGACCGTTGACGCGGGCGTGGGCGACGACAGTTTTGTGCTGCGCGAGATCGACCCCGCCCTGGCTGGCAGGGTTGTGTTGAGTGGCGGCGCCGGCAGCGACGCTGTGGTCGGGCCCCCGCAGGACACCGACTGGCATCTCACTGGCGACGGTTCGGGTGATGTTGCTGGGGTGTCCTTCGTTACGGTCGAGAACCTGATCGGTTCCGCTGGCAACGAGGACACCTTTTTTGTTGGTGCAGCCGGAAAATTGAATGGCGTCATCGCTGGCGGCGATACCGGCTTCGACAGCATGGTTCTCGACGGTGGCACCTTCGCCTCGGTGAAGTATGTAGCCACTGGTCAGACGTCGGGCACAATCACGCGTGACGGTGTCGTGCTCCGTTATGACGGACTCGAACCGATCATCGACAACAGTGTCGTTGCGGACCGGGTCATCACAACCAGCAATGCCGACGATGAAGCGACTCTGACCGACAACGGCGCGACACTGACGCTGTCGTCGGATTCCCTCATTCCGACATTCGAATCGATCACTTTCAACAAACCCAGCACCAGTCTGACCATCAATCTGGGCGATGATCTGGGCATTCCCATTTTTTCGAAGGATACCTTGACGATCAGTGCGGTGAACCTCGGTTCGGCCGCAATCTTCATCAACGGCCAGGACGGCAAGGATGAGGTGACGATCTCCGGGTTGGTGACTGCCGGCGCCGTTAACGTCAATGCCGAGAAGATCAGCGTTTCCAGCATCATAAATGCCAGTTCGGTGACCCTGACTGCAGCGGCGGTGGACGATGGGAAAATCACGGGTGGCGCGTATTTCGCGACCCCGGAGGCGATCATCGACCTGACCGGCGCCACGATCATCGTGACGGGCGCGGCTCAATTCACCGCAACCGCGACAGCCAATGTCGAAGCCGAGACTGCCGAGGTCGGGCCGCTCGCGGGTGTCATCGCGACGATCCTGCCCGAAGCACGGGTCAAGTTCAGCAGCACCAATGTGACCGCAGCCAGCCTGTCGGCGTCGAGCACCGTAACCGTCACGCTGACCGCGAAGGACGAGTCCGATGCCGGTTCCGACAACGATGAAAAGAAGGATGCCGCGGTTTCCGTCACCGTTCTGGTCAGCGACGCGATCACCGAGGTGCTCGCCGGCAGCGTGCTCAGTGTCTCGGGCGCGGTCTCGCTGACTGCGACCAGCAATTTGACGATGACCACAGAGGCCGATGGCGGTAGCGGCGGGAAGGGCGCCAGCGTTGCGGTTTCAGAGGTCAATGCGACGACACGCGCCAATGTCTCGGGCGGCTCGACGATTGGCGCGAATGCCGGCAATACGCCGGATTCGATCGCGCTGGGTGCGACGCTGACCAGCAACATTACGACGATTGCCAGGTCGACGGCAGGCGGATCCGACCAAAGTGCGGGCGGTGACAACGAATCCGAGGAACGTCTGAAGGACGCCAACAAGGACGGCAATACGTCCGACAAGGCGACGACCAGCGGCGGCGATATCACCTTTGCCGGCGCGGTGACGGTGTCGGACTATCGGCCGACGACCGAAGCCTTCGTTCAGGCCTCCACCCTTACATCGAGCGGCGCGATCACGCTGACCGCGCAATCGACGGATAGTGTAACGGCGACGGCGGACGGCACCAACACCAACTCTTCCGCTGGGGGCGCGACCGGCATCGGCGTTGCAGTGGCGCTGAGCATCGCCGACGTCACGACACGCAGCTATCTCGGCGGCGCCTCGTCGCTGTCGGCGAGTGCGGTGTCATTGAGCGCCACGATTGCGGCCGGCGACAGCTTCGTCGCCCAGGCGACTTCCGGCGCAGGCGAGGGCTCCAAGACGCAGGTGGCCGGTTCGCTGGCCATCAACATCGTCATCACCGAGGCTTCCGCCGACATCGCGGCAAACGCCTCGATCAATCTGAACGGCGCGGATCTGTCGCTCACCGCCAACTCCACCACCAACGTCGAGACCGATGCGGTTCCCGACGACGCGAGCGGCGCTGCGGGCGAACTCGGCATCGGCGGTTCGGTCGCACTGACCATCGTCGACAATTCCACCTCGGCATCGATCCGCAACAACGCCAACATTGTTGCCGGCGACGCTGTCACCATGACTGCGACGGGCAACCACACAGCTGCGACCACGGCGGAAGCCGGTGCGGAAGGCGGCGATGTCGGTATCGGCGGTGCGGTGGCGATCGACGTCATCGACAACAATACCGAGTCGTCCATCGGTTCCGGCGGCGAACTCGACATCACCGGCAGTTTGTCGGCCAGCGCCAGCAATCACGGCGTCAGCACGACGCTGGCCGATGGGGATGCCATCGGCTCGACGGCGATCGGCGCGGCGATTGCGCTTGCCTTCGTGGACAACCGTGCGTTCTCGACATCGAACCGCAATCTTCGTTCGAACGGATCGATCAGTCTGTCGGCCGCCAATGACGGTTCCAGCAAGGCGGAGTCGATTGCGAGCGCGGCCGGCGCCGAGAAAGACGAGGACGGCAACACCAAGGCCGACGAGCAACGGGACAAGGAAGTCGGTCTTGCCAACAGCAAGTCGAATGATGGCGACAGCGCCAGCAAGTCGGCCAACAGTTCAGGTGGAAGTGGCGGCGGTGACGTCAGCGTCGCGGCAGCGCTTGCTCTCAACGTCTCATCATCACTGGCGGTGGCATCGATCAATGACGGGCGCACGGTTGTTGCCGGTGAGGGCGCTGGCGTCGGTGAACTCAATTTACAGTCGTCCAACAATATGGACGCGACGGCGAAAGCCGATGGCACCGCAAAGACGAGCGACAGCGGCACCGCTGTCGGTGTCGCTGTGGCGATCAATATCGCGACGATGCGCAACGAGGCGTCAATCGGGGCGGGCAGCATCATTACGGCCGACGGGGTGAAAGCCGAAGCCAAGATGAAGAACGTCGGCGGTGACGTGACGCATCGTTTCGGCGCTGAGTCGACCTCCGGCGCCAGCGGCGGCGATATCGGCGTGGCCGGCTCGTTCGCGCTGAGCTTCGCCGATACCGACACGCTTGGGGTGATTGGTCTCGACCATGCCGATCAGCCGGCAGGTGGTGCCGCGACGGTTACATTGACCGGCGGCAATGTTCTGCTCACGGCGATCAATACGACCGTAACCACAACGACGGCGACCTCCTCTGGGGCCGGAAGTGGCTCGGGCAGTGTCGGCGTCGGCGCGTCGATCGCGCTCGGCATCGGCTTGAACAGCACGTTTGCCGGCGTCGAGAACGGCGAGACGGTCAACGGGACGACAGGCAATTTCACGGTCACCGCGACATCCAATGACACGCTGACAACGACGGCCAAGGCCGGCGCTGCAGGCGCTACCGGTATCGGCGGCGCGATTGCTGTCGCCTATTTCGACAACGATACGGATGCGCACATCGGCACCGGCGGCGGCGCAACGATCACGCTGACGGGCAATTTGGCCGCGCAAGCGTCGCACACCGGTACGGTTCACACGCTTGCCGATGGCGAAGCTGCCGGCAGCAGCGTTGGCGTTGGCGCGTCGATTGCGCTGAATATCGGCGAAGTCACCAACGACGCTTTCCTCGGCCGCAATTTCCAGAACGTCGGCACGGTGACGATCACCGCGACCTCGACGCTCGACACCAAGGCAGAGTCCAAGGCGAGCTCGAAGGGCCAATCCACGAAGAAGTCCGATGGCACAACCGACAGTGCCAGCTCCGATCAGGAGACGACCAACCAGACCGCGATGGCCAAGAACCAGAGCGGCGGCACCAAGACGCCGACGCAGAGCGGCGGCAGCAGCCTTGGCCAGGCCGATGGCAACAGCAGTGGGCAGACCGGCAAGGGCACGCAGGGCGGGAACGGCTCCGGCGGTACCAATGTGGCTGCGACAATCGCCGTCAACTTCCTCGATGCGGACAACCAGGCGCAGATCGCCAGCAATGTGACGATATCCGGCACCGGTGCGATGAAGGTCGAGGCGATCAGCACGACCGACGCCCGGGCATTGGCCACGGCAACGTCCACGAACACCAGTTCCAATACCGGCGTTGCCGCCGCGATCGGCCTCAACATCGTGCTTCTGGACAACAACGCGATGATCGGTTCAGGCGCCGATCTGACCGCCGGATCGATCGAGGTCCGCGCCGCGACCGGCAATGGACAGAAGAACACGTTCCAGGCGCGCGCCCTCTCCGGCGCGGTCTCCAAGAACACCGCGATCGGCGGCTCGGTTGGCGTCAACTATCTTGACGTCAACACGCTGGCCTCGGTCGGCGACAATGTCGATCTCGATGCCAACACCGGCAATATCGAGATCGGCGCCGTCAGTCTCAATGAAATGCAGAACCTGGCCGGCGGTGCGGCTTTGAGCACCGGCAGCGGCGGTGGCGGCGTGGGCATCGCGGTCACCGTCAACATCGTCAATGATCTCAACACCAAGGCTCAGACCGGCATCAATCTCGACGCCGAAGCGCAGGGCGCGATCAATGTCACCTCGCATGCCGAACTGCTACCGATAACGGAGACCCTGCCGGTCATCGGCTCGCTGGCCGTCACCAGCTTCGCTGCCGGCATCGCCGGCGCGTCCGGCGGCTTTGCCGTCGGTGGTTCGTCCAGCGTCAACGTGATCTTCATGGAGACGCACGCCTCGGTGAACGACAACTCCGACCTCGAGGCCGGAACCGGCATCAAGATAGAGGCGACAGACCTGCTGACCGTGGTCAGCGGGGCGGGCGGCATCGGCCTGACGCTGAACGGCAATGCCGGCGTCGGCATCGGCCTCGACGTGCAGGTGATCACACGCAACACCAGCGCCTGGATGGGCGGCGGGGCGGATCTGGATACGACCGCGGGCAACATCGTCATCAACGCCGACTCCTTCGACGACATCACTTCGATCGCGGCGACGTTCGGCGGCAGCGCCGGCGGCTCGGCCGGTGTCGCGGCGTCGGTCGGCGTGCTTTATCTCGACACATCGACGCAGGCCTTCGTCGAGGCCGGCAGCACGCTGAACAAATCGCATCTGGGCGCCGGCGGAGATGTCTCCGTGACGGCGACCGGGGATGCGGACGTGTTCCTGCTGGCCGGCGCGGCGGCGTTCGGCCAAAGCGCTGGTATCGGCGTTTCAGGAACGGTGTTTGTCCACCTCGACGACGTGAAGGCGGAGCTCTATGGCGACGCCGACGTGGTCACCGGTGGGGCAAACGGCCTCTCCGTATCGGCGACTTCCACCGATGACGTGCTGATCATCGCAGCCGCCGGTGCGGCTTCCGCGCAGGCGGCGGTCGCCGGTTCGGTCGCCGTGACGGTGCTGACCGAGACAACGACGGCGCGCATCGGCGCGAACAGCAAGGTTTCCGGCCAGACGCTCGCCAATGATCCCGGCGTCTCGGTCTTCGCAAGCGACGAAACTGATATCCTGACAGTCGCGGGCTCGCTCGCGGTTTCTGCCGGCAATGTCGGCGTCGGTGCAGGCGTCAATGTGTCGACGCTCACGAAGACGACGACGGCATCGATCGAGGCGGGCGCCGACATCGACGTCGACGGCAATGTGACGGTCGAAGCAACCGGCAACGAGGACATCGGTTCGTTCTCCGTGGCTGCGGGGGCGTCGAGCGGCGCTGGCGTCACGCTGACGGCCGACGTCTTCGTGCTGAACCTGAAAACCCGCGCCTTCATTGGATCGGACCCGCTGGCGCCGATCGGCGGCCTGACGGATGTGCGGGCACGCGGCAGCGTGCTCGTCCAGGCGCTCGACGAAACCGAGATGGACCTGATCGTTGGCGGCGTGGCGATTGGCGGCAGTGCCGGCGTCGGCGTCGCGGCCGGCGTTGCGGTGGTCGACAAGGCGACCGATGCCTTCATCGGCGCAGGCGCACGCGTCACCGGCGAGGGCCACGGCACGGTAGCGGCAAGAACCGGCCGCTACGACGTCCAATATGCGGGCAGCCAGGCGATGTCGAGCTTCGAGTCGCAGAGCGGCAACAAGCCGACCGCGAGCAGCCTGGAGGCCGGTACGCCGTCAGGCCTTACCCAGTTCAAGGACCTCGACCAGGAGGGCGGCGACGACGTCCAGCAGGATCCGGGACTGACCCAGAACCGGGTCGCGACCGCGACGGTCGACAGCGGCTTCCGTGGCGTGGCCGTCTCGGCCTCGGCGAAGGATGATGTCGAGACTTTTGCAATTTCGGTCGGCGGCGGCGGTTCGGTCGGCGTGGCTGTCGGTGCGGCGGTCAACGTCATCGATACCAAGACGAAGGCGTTCATCGGAGCCGACGCGCAGATCAACCAGGACATGGCCGGCCCCGGAAATGCGGGACAGTCCGTCCTGGTCGCGGCGGCGAGCGACTTCAGCCATGTCGGTGTCGGGGCCGGTGCGGCCTTTGGCGGCGCGGGCGCGGGCGCGCCCGGCGTCGACGTGTCGGTGATCAAGGTCGACACGTTCGCGACGATCAATGACGGCGCGGACGTGAAGGCGAATAACGACGTTGCGGTGATCGCCACGTCCAAGGAAAAGGTCATCGTCGTCTCCGCCGGCCTTGCCTTCAGCGGCACGGTCAGCCTGGCGGGCGGCGTCTCGGTGCTCTCGTTCGACACCGAGACCTATGCCCGCGTCGGCGCCAACGCGACACTTGTCGCCGGCGGCGACGTCGCCGTCATGGCCAAGGACGATTCCGAGGTGGTGGTTGTCGCGGGTGCGGTCGCCATCGGCCTGTCGGGCGGTGGCGCCGCCGGATCGGTCGCGGTCGTCAATATCGACAAGCTGACCGAAGCGACGATCGGCGATAATGCCAGCATCGACGCGTCCGGCAACGGCGCCGGCATTGGCGGCGTGCTGACCGGCACGATCGTTGGTGGCAGCGATCCGAGCGGGTTCGGCACGGTCGAGGCGCATGGCGTCATCGTGCAGGCCGAATCCTCGGAAGAGGTCACCAACGTCACGGTCGCCGGTGCGGCCGGCCTTTATGTCGGCCTGGCCGGCTCGGTCACCGTGACGCTGCTCAATTCGGACACCAAGGCGCTGATCGGCGTCGGCGCCGACATCAATCAGGGCGCTGCAAACTACCTCGCCCATCCAGGCACGGTGTCGACGGCGCAGGGCGTCTATGTCAACGCCGCCAACGAGGTCCGGGTCACGTCTTTTGCGGGTGCTCTCGGCGCCGGTTTCGTCGGCTTGGCCGGCGGCATCGACTTCGGCAGCATCAAGAACGACACGGTTGCCGCGATCAATGCCGACGCCATGGTGCGGGCGCGCGGCGACGTCTCGGTCAACGCGGTTGCAATCAAGGTTCTGCGTGGCTTCGCCTTCAGCGGCGGCATCGGCGTCGCCGGGCTCGGCGCGTCCGTGTCGGTCTGGTCGATCGGCGAGGCGTTCAGCGACTCTTATGAGGACAACCAGGGTGGCAGCGGCAACGCGACGAAGGACGACGGAAGTCCCAAGACCGCCAACAACGAGGCCGGCGGACAGGCCGACGATGGCGTCGAAGGCGTCACCGGGGAATTGAGCCGCTTCGGCAGCGGCGCCAACAGCAATACGGCCGACTCACGGGTCAAGGCCGGTGTTGAAGGTGCCCGCGACAAGGTTGGCGCGAACGCGCTGACCTCCGGCGCCCTGACCAACAAGCTGACCGCCGCCGTCACCGACGAGCGCGGCACCACTGCCTCCGTCGAAGGCGGTGCAACGGTCGAGGCTGGACACGACATCGTCGTGAATGCGCGTGAACAGATGAAAGTCGACATCCTGGTCGGCAGCCTGGGCGCCGGTCTTGTCGGCCTGGGCGCATCGATTTCCGTCGTCAATGTCTCGGGCCAGGTGAGAGCGAAGGCCGGCGGAAGCCTCAAGGCTGGCAATGCCATCCGCGTTGAAGGCCAATTCGGCCAGAATGTCGATGTCACGACCGTCGCCCTGCAGGCCGGCTTCGTCGGCCTCGGTGCATCGGTCGCGGTGGTCAACGATACCAGTCGCGTTCAGGCTGGATTGCTCGACAACACAGTGGTCAACGGCGCCGCAAGCCTCACGGTCTCGGCGAGCAGCAACCAGACGTTTGACGTGCTGACGACCGGCATACAGGCCGGCGCTGTGGCCGTCGGTGCCTCCTACAGCGACGTCACCATCGGCGATGACGACGACAACACCAAGGAAGTCCTGGCCACGATCGGCGCGGGCAGTCAGATCGGTCAAACCGATACTGTCGGGGCGATCACGGTCCATGCGGACTCAACGATCAATGTGGATTCCGACACCTTCGCGCTGGCTGCCGGGCTCGGTGCGCTGACCTTCAATTTCGCCTTCGTCGATGTTCAGCCGAACGTGGAGGCGTCGATTGGCGGCGGCGCCAATATCAAGGCGACAGGCCTCATCACGGTCGAAGCGTGGACACTGCACGATGCGACCGGCGACATATTCGCGCTTTCGGTCGGCGCCCTGGCGGCCGGCACCAGCCTGGCGACAGTCAATGTCGTCCCGACGGTGACCGCATCGATCGGCGGCAATTCGACGATTCACGCTGGCGGCATCGTCATGCTGTCGTCGCACAATTACGATGGCGAGACGGCGACCGACCGCGGCGCGAAGGCCTATGCGGAAGCCTCCGGCGGCGGCTTGTTCAGCGGCCAGGGCTCGGTGCCGACCGCGAGGTCCAATGCCGTTGCCAACACCACGATCGGCGCCGGCGGTGCATTCACCATCACCGGTGACATCAACATCAAGTCGCGCATTCGCAACTATGCCGTCGCCAATGCCGAAGCGAATTCGTTCGGCGCGGCGGCGGTAGGTGCTTCCGTGGCCGAAGCCGAGGCCAATGGCCAGAGCAACGCCGCGATGAACGCCAACATCGTCTCGGTCACGGACATCATGATCGAAGCCCTCGCTGTCAATGGCGCGCTCGCCGTGGCTGAAGCCGCCGGCGGCGGCGTTCTTGGCGCACTGACGATCAACAGTGCGGTCGCAACGGCCAGTCCATCATCGGTCAGCGCCTCGATCGGCAACAACACCTCGATCCAGTCGGCGCGCAATGTGCGGCTGAAGGCACAGGCGCAAACCGAGGGCGACGCCAAGGTTGTCGGCATTTCGATAGGCGGCATTTTCGGGGCCGGCGCTTCGGATGCGACGACCCATGTCAGCCCGACGGTTGCAAGCTCGATCGGCGCCGGCGTGGTGATCAATGCGACCGGCGATATCCTGGTCGAAGCTTCCGCCTCGCCGATCCCCGGCGTGCAGCCGACCTACGAAATCGTCGATGTCGACGGGACCGCCAACACGATCACCGTGAACGGGCATGGATTGGTGACCGGCGATACGGTCGAATATGATGCCGGAAGTGGCGGCGCCGTCATTCCCGGCCTCAACTGGCCGGATCCGGACGATTCGGCTGTGAACCGTCAGTACAGCGTGATTAATGTCGTCAATGCCGGCGTGACAGATCCGAACACGCTCTATTTCGGCTCCGTCTTTAACGCTGCCGACATCGATCCAAACACCGAGATCATCGAGTTCGCGGGTGGCCATAATTTCCTGAGCGGCGATGCCGTCCGCTACTATCCGGGACCGGACGAAACAGTCGACAGCTTTGGGCTGACCGAGGGCAACCTCTATTATGTGCTGGTCATCGACGGGTCGCACATCAAGCTGGTGAACAGCTTCGACAAGGCGGTCAACCCACAGAACTACCTCAAGAATTTCCAGCCGGACGATGTCGCGGGCAACAGCATAACCATCGCCGGGCATGGCTTCGTCAACGGGACGGCGGTGACCTATGAGGCGCCTGACGCGCGCACCTTCGTCAGTCGCCAGGTGGACGTCAATTCGAGCAGCCTCAATCCTGACGGCTCGCCAATCGCCGATGCCAACGCCGACAACATCCGTTTCTTCGACGATGACGGGAACGCGCTGGCGCACGGCTTCGTCGAGGGCGAGCACGTTGTCTACGACGTCAAGAATGCGAGCGGAGGAACGGGTCTGGCGATCGGCGGCCTGGTCGACGGCCAGACCTATCGCGTGCATGTCGTCAACCCCTCGACGATCCAGCTCAAGCGTAACGACGCGATCACCGAAGAGGTGCAGTTCGTTCGCAATGCCCTTGGTGACCGTATTACCCGCACTGATGGCCTCAACTGGGCCGACAACGGTTTTGCAGCCGGCACGCTGTTCATCGGCGGCGGCGGCGCCAATTCCGGCACGTTCACGATCGCCAGCGTTTCCGGTAGCACGCTGATCCTAACTGTCGCGAACAGCGTCACCGCGGGCACGCTGACGAAGACCTTCGATCAGCCGATCATCGCGCTAAACCCGAACAAGGGCCTCAGCGCCAATCCGGCGCTCAATGTCGGCGCCAGTGATACGCATTCGCTGGTCAATGCCAGG
This sequence comes from Mesorhizobium sp. M1396, assembly GCF_040317725.1. Taxonomy (NCBI): domain Bacteria; kingdom Pseudomonadati; phylum Pseudomonadota; class Alphaproteobacteria; order Hyphomicrobiales; family Phyllobacteriaceae; genus Mesorhizobium; species Mesorhizobium sp. M1396. The sequence goes on from NZ_JAMYLA010000004.1 coordinate 85,673, forward strand.
AATCTGCCGATCGGCGGGCTCGAAGACGGCAAGACCTATTATGTGCGTGGCGTCAGCGGCGCTGGCGACAACACGTTCGAACTGTGGAATGCGCCGAGCGGCGGCAGTCAGATCATCCTGGCGCCGACGGGCCTGCCCGGGCCTTACGGCAATCACAGCTTTGCGGCGCTTGCGGTCGACATCTCGGCAGCCGCCGACAGCGAGCAGCAACTGCGCATCGACATCAGCGACAGCGCTACATCGGCGTCGCCGGGACAATTCCTGTTTGGCCCGGGCGAAGTTCCGCTCAGCGAAATCGCTCCGCAATCGGGCGATGGAGTCTCCTCGGCCTATGCCAAGGGGTCAGGTGGCGGCTTCGTCGGCGTGCAGATTAACGACGCCGACATCATCAGCAATCCGAACGTGACGGCGACAATCTCCGCGACGCAGATCACGACCGTGGGCGACGTCACCGTCAGCACATCGGTGACGACCAACACGTCCTCCTACGCGGTCAACGGCACGGGCGGCTTCGTTGCCATCGGTGATGCCGACGCGCGCAGCTATCAGGACATCACGAGCACGGCGACGATCAGTGATGGCACGCGCATCACCGCAGGCAAGAACTTCACGCTTGCCTCGGCAAGCAATGCCATTACCAGCGCCTCCTCGCAGTCGAGCGCTGGCGGTGCGGTCGGCCTGGCCGACCCGACCACCGATGTCCGCATCGAATACAATACGGTTTCGACAATAGGCTCCAACGCCATCGTTCTTGCCGGTCAATTGGCCAAGGCCACGGCGAATGCATCCGTCGATGTGACGGCCAAATCGACCGCCTCCGGCATCGGCTTCGGCGGTGACGGCGACGCCATCACGCATGTCAATATTGGTTCCCCGGACGCCGATCCGGACGCCGACCAGGCCGACGCGATCGTCTCGCTGGCAGCCAATGCCGTGCTCAGCGCGCGGCGCACTTCGCTTGCGGCGCGGGTCGACAAGTTCCATGTCTTCTCCGGTAGCGACGGACGCGGCGCCGGATTCTATGGCGAGGGCGAGGCCGAAAGCACGATCACGGCACGGCCGGATGCGCAGGTGCGGATCAATGCAGGCGCCGACCTGACGGGTTGGGAAGGCGTCGACCTCATCACCCGCTACGACAATGTCGACACGCATGCGAAATCCTATGCCCGGTCCACGGGCCTGTTCGGCTTCGTCGATTCCGACGCTCATAACGACACCGACGTCTCATCCGAGATTTTCGGTGCGGCAGGCGCGTTGGTGACAGCCGGTCCGCGCGACAACAATGATGCCGTGCTCGGACATCCGGATTATCCGCAGGAACCCGGGAGCTCGGCCGAGCACTTGGCCTTTTTTGCCTCGACCGTGAACGGCTCGATCTCGCAGACAGATAACGCCGACGACAGCAAGCGCTCGCTCGCCGCCGGCGGATCCAGCGGCAGCAGCCCAGATGACAGGCCGCAATCGATCAATTTCAATTCCGACGTGCTGATCCTTTCGGGCCGCTCACCCGAACTGGTCATCAAGCAACTGGTCATCGGCGCCGACGGCGAGATCGATGTGGCGGTCGAAGTGTCGGTCAACGACACCGCAGGTGGCGGCAGCGCGACCGAAGGCCAAGGCAGCACAATCCAAAGCAACGACATTGTCGTCAACAACATCGTCAATCCGGGTCCCGGCGACGTGGTGTTCGACTCGAACTCGATGACCGGCGCAGGCGGCACCTGGACGTTCCGCGATACGTTGCAGCGCGTGTCGATCCGTAACGAGTCCGACAAGGACATCATTATCAACAATATCGATGTCGTCACCGACGAGCAGCCGCTGGCATGGCTCAATCCGTCGCAGAGCGTGACATTGACCTTCAACGTGGTGCGCGAAGTCGCGCCGACGCTGATCGAGATCACCGACACCGGTGGCCATTCCGATATCTATATCAATGGCAAGATCGACAACCCGATCGGCACGACGTCGATCGTCAACACCGACGGATCGGTGTTCGCCACCAACGACCGCGGCGTCACGGGCAGTGATGGCCGCCAGTCGCTGATCCGTACGCACATCCTGAACATTCGCGCCGACGAAAACATCGGCGCGACCGGTGCGCGCGTGAACATCGACATCGTCGACAGCGCCGGCCTGCCGCTAGGCATAGGCTTCGACACCGGCCGTGTCGCCGGCCTGACGAACCAGGTATTCCTTGGGGTCGAGAACCGTTTCTATACCGGCCAGCTGGTCCGCTATGATGCCGTGACCACGGCCATCGGCGGGCTCACCGACGGCGGTTATTACTACATCATCGCTTCGCCCGATGGGCAGAACGTCATGTTGGCGACCACGTTGGCAAACGCCCTGGCCGGCACGGCCATCGATCTGGCACCGGCGGGCGCGCTGACCGATCTGCACAGCCTGATTTCGGCTGAAACCTTCACCGCTGACGCGCTCGGCAACATCAACCTAGACCTCAAGGCGCTGCTGCGCGAGGCGCCGGCCGGCGGCTTCTACATCGTCGAGATCGACCGGATCAAGGCCGGCAATACGGCGGACGTGCTGCTGCAAGCCAGCGTTGAACAGTTCGGCGACGGTCAGTCCGGCGGCCTGCTGGTCAAGGCGCCAGCGTTGCCTGCCGGCGGACAGACCTACTACAATAAATTCCGGCCGGATGCGGGAGCTATCCCGTCGCTGAGCCGTGGCGTCTTCGCCACCGGCAACACGGAAATCGCGTCGACCTATGATTTCCGGGGCCTCGACCCGGCAACCGGCCTGCGTACGCTGCCCGGCCTGCAAGCAGGCTCGGTCGTTGCGGGCGGCGACATCATCGTCGCGGCAGCCAATCCCGCGCCGACGGCGACCACCGTCAACGTGCTTGGCATCACCGAGATCGCCGGCGCTGGCGACCTCGACGTGCTGACCAATGGCTATATCGCGCTGACGGAAAAGACCGGTGACATGCGCGTCGAGCGCATTCGCTCCAACGCTTCCGATGTGCTTTTGTATTCACCGCGGCGCATCCTTGATGCGCGCGACGACAACGGCAACCCGACCTTGATCGAGGCCGATGTCTCCGGCCGCAACATCACCATGGCCGCTGGGGTGGGGCTGTTTAATCCGACCCATTTCCAGGTCGCCGCTCAGGTGCTCAACCCGACGCTGCTTGACATCAATTCGCCCTTGGGCGGCATTGGTGAGCCGGGCAATTTCCTCGAGATCAACGTTGACAACCGCAATGGCGTCGGCGGGTTTGGTGTGCTGCGCGCCTTCGACATCAGTGCGGATTCGACCCTCGGCATCTTCCTCGACGAAGTCGTCGGCGACATGCATGTACATACCGTCCACACGATCCGTGATGTGTCGCTAAGGACCGTCGCGGGCTCGATCCTGGATTCACGCAACAACGGCGCGGGCGACGACTTGGCCGACGTGATGGGCCAGACTATCGACCTCGACGCCAACGGCAATGGCTCCATCGGCGCCTTTGCCAACGACCTCGAGATCGATTCATCGCGCGGTTCGAGCGATGACGACGTCGCGCTTGAAGCCGCTGACAACATCTACCTGGCCGAAGCGCCGGAGGTTCCCGGCGGCACCGCCGGCAATCTGCGGCTGGTGCTGGCGCACGCCTATGATGGCGATATCCGTATCACCGTGCGCGAGACCTCGGTTCAGGGCGAGAACCTCGACCTGCTGCACAGTGGCAGCGCCCGCTTCGGTGAAGACGGTGCGACCTTCCCGACCTTCCAGCCGGATGCGTCGCGTGCGATCGCACATGGCCAGATCTTCGCCGAAAAGGGTTCCGTGCTGCTGCGCGTCGGCGACAACGTGACGCTCGACTCCAACAGCGAAACGCTGGCAGCCAAGAGCATCGACATCTATGGCGACGTGTCGGCGACCAACGAAATCATCCATGCGCTCGCCAATCTGGATGTCGCCTTCGGCACCGTGATGGTGTTGCGTGGCCGAATCATCGCCAACGCAACCGTGGTGCCAGGCAACAAGACGATCGGCGCGCCGGTCGGCTCGGCAACGCCGACGCTGACAGCAAACCCGGTCACCGGACCGACCGTGCTGACCCGAATCTTCGGCAACACGGATGTCGACACGATCGACTTCGGCGACACGTCGGGTGCCGGTGGCACCAATACGCAGGGCAGCGCCGGCTACATCTTCCTCGGCTCGAAGACGCGCGCCTATGGCAGCCAGAACCTCAATGTGAACAACGTCGATGGCGAAGACCGCTTCCGCGTCTACTACCTCCAGGATACCGCGACGCAAACCTCTCCGAACATGCAGACGGCGGCCGAGCACACGCTTACGCTCGACGGCGTGTCGGGCACCGATCTCTATGAGATCTACACGCTTGGCTCCAATAATCCGGGGCAGGGCACCGCAGGCACCGACTTCCAGCGCAATTACGTCATCAACATTCTCGACAGCGGGCGTTCCATCGACGGTGTCGATGAACTGACCATCTTCGGGTACGATTCATCGCAGAATGGCCTGGTCGGCGGCAACAAGCCGATCGACGACATCTTCCTGCTGCGCGGCGCCAACTATCTGCCGCACGAAGCCGCCGACCGTCCGGCCTACGTCGCCATGGTCTACGGACAGCCGAAGACCTATGCCGACACGATCGAGGACAATGAGCCCTCGAACGAGGTCGCGCGCATCAACTACGACACCGCGCTGAATGGCCGGATCACCATCGAGGGGCAGGGCGGCAACGACAATTTTTACTCCGACGACACCACCGCGATCGTTTCGCTGCAAGGCGGCGCCGGCGACGACTCCTTCAACATCGGCCAGATATTCGGCACCAAGCGCACCGGCGATGCGGAAAACGGCGTCACGCCGTTCTTCGGCGGCGGCCTGCTCGACCAGGACGTGTTCCCCGACATGGTGGCCACGACACGCGGCTGGCTGAGCCCCGGCATCAGTGCGCCGATGGTGGCGCAGGGCGGCACCGGCAACGACGAATTCCGGGTCTATGCCAACCAGGCCGAATTGCGGCTCGAAGGCGACGACAACAACGACCTGTTCATCGTCCGCGCGTTCGCCATTGCGGCGGTCGCCAACCAGGACTGGAACGGTGACGGCACGATCGATCAGGACGACCTGCCGGCGGTCACGCTCGACACCAATGGCGATGGCGTGATCAATTTCGCCGACGCTGACTCGACGCCAGACGACTACACAGACGACGTCATCGTGCTCGACGACTTCGGCGTCGCCAAGCCGATCATCGGGCTCGGATTTTCGGTCGCGCGCGCCCCGGACATCCGCGCCGGCGGCGGCGAGGACGAAGTGCAATACAACGTCAATGCGCCGGTCTCGGTCGACGGCGGCACCGGCTTTGACAAGCTGGTTATCCTCGGGACGGAGTTCGCCGACGATTTCGCCATCACCGACAAGGGTATCTTCGGCGCCGGCCTCAATGTCCGCTACACCACGATCGAAGTGGTCGAGGTTGACGGGCTTGAAGGCGACGACGAATTCTTCATTCAATCGACGGCTTTCGGCGTAGCCTATCGCGTTATCGGCGGTCTGGGTTCCGACACGATCAATGTCGCGGGCGATGTCACGGAAGACATCATCACGCGCGAGCTGGAAGGCGCCTCCGGCGCTGTTGACCACCTCGTCACTTCGGGCGATCCACTCTACGATGGCGTCCTGGTCGATGGCTTCGACTATCACGTGGCGGGTCCCCAGGAGGGCATCGTCCGCATCGACGAAACGGACGGCTTCACAGCTGTTCGGGAAGGCGGGCCGCGCAATGTCGACAGTTACACCGTCAGGCTGGCGGTGGCGCCGCTGGCCGGCCAGATCGTCTATGTGACGATCTCGGCGGCACGTTCGCCACAGCAGGAAGAAGACGGCACGCTGATCAATCCGGCACCGTTGCCGAATGGCATCGGCGACACGATCTGGCTTTCGAAGCTGGATCCCGGCGTCGTCGGAACCGACGGCGAATTCCAGCATGTCATTACCATCAACGGCGTTCCGACGATCATCAACGACCGCTCGATCGTGCTGGCCTTCGACAGCACCAACTGGAACACGGCGCAGAACGTGTACCTCTATGCGCCCGACGATCTGCGCGCCGAGGGCGATCGGGTGGTCGTCGTCCAGCACAGCGTCATCTCCGACACCAGCGGTGTCGCTCCGGCACTGCTGGCCGCGGCCTATCCGAACGGCGATCCCTTCGACGCCGCGGACGTGCGCAACGTCGAGGTCGACCTGCGCGACAACGACACGCCCGGAATCTATGTCACCGAGGTGACGCCCGGAACGAACACCGAAGATGGCCGCTCGTTGGTCATCGAAGGCAATGCCACGACCAAGCTGAATGACGAACTCCTGGTGCAGCTCGCCAAGGCGCCCGACGCGGGCGACACGATCGTCGTCAAGTTGTACGTCAACGAGTTCAGCGACGAAAACATCATGATCTACGACGTCGATGATCCGAACGGTCTCGACAATCGCATGTTCAAGGGTGCCGACGGCTACTGGCGCATCACTTTCGACAGCGGCAACTGGGACGATGCAGTGCGCGTCGGCATCGAAGCGCGCGACGACATCCCGCGCGAGGATCCGCACACAGCGGCGATCTTCTTCCAGCTCGACCAGGCGCTGACAGTCGACGCCAACCACAACTACGTGTTCCCGAACCTGCGCTCAGGCCCAGGCTATGTCGACATCGACGTGATCGACAATGACAGCGCTGGCGCGGTTGTGCTGGAGAGTGAGGGGAATACGCTGCTCAACGGCGATGGATCGGATACCGACGACTATACGATCCGCTTGACCAAGGCGCCGTCGACCAACGTCAGCGTCGCGGTCCTCACCGACGGCCTGGCGGATGTCGTCAGTGTCAATGGCATCGCGGTCACGCCCGGCTCCGGATACAGCATCATTGGCGGCCTCAGACCAACGCAGATATTCGACGGCAATCTTTTCTTCTCCAACGAAGGTGGCCTGGGCAAGGTTACGCGTGGCACTGGTGCCGATCTCGGCAGCTTCGTCGATGAAGGCTTCTTCGTCGGCCAACAGATACGCATCGGCAATGCCGGCGCCGGCAGCGGCGATTATTTCATTACCTCGATCGATGCGAATGGAAAGTTCTTCAAGGTCGACAGGCTGTTGGCCGCGACAGGCGCGAAGGACGACGTCATCCTGTCCGATCTGGCACGGGACGGCGAGTACACCGGCAATATCCGCTTCGAGCAGGTCATGGAAGGAGTTGTGCCGACCTATCGGATCACCATCGCCGGACTTGGCGACGAAGACGATGGCTGGCTGTCATTCGGTTTCCTCGAAGGCCAGTGGATCCGCCTGTTCGATACGGCCGACAATCTGATCGGTGACTTCAAGATCGCGATCATCCGCGGCGACAACGACACCAAGGACACCACGATCCAGATCACCGGCACCAATGTCGCGCAGATCCTGCCGCATCTCGGCGACACGCTGAACGACGTGCGCGTGGTTCGCACCGCGGCTGTGGCCGTGTTCACGCCGGCCAACTACTACCAGCAGCAGACGGTCGAGCTGCGCGCCGACACCGAATACGAAGTGCCGATCACCCGCGAAGGCGTCAAGGTCTTCCCGGTTTCCGGCCATTATCTGTCCAAGCTGCGCGGACCATTGGCTGTCGAGGGTGGCGTCACCGGCGCCGACCGTTCGCTTGAGAACGGCCTCAAGCTGCCAGGCGAAGCAGACGACTTCCTGATCGCGATCGGCCAGCAGCCGCCGGAATCGCAGCAGATCGACGTGCTGAACATCTTCAACGACACCAGCAAGGAAGATGTCGGCGGTGTGATGACGGAGACGACGCTCACCGGCTTCAACATGGCTGACAACTTGAGCCTGGGGCTTGGCGTGACCGGCGATCCGACCTTCGGTGAATCCGGCTTCTTCCCAGGCGGCATCAGCTTCGGACGCATCAGCGTCGACGCGAACGGCGATTTCGGCACCGACGGCACCAAGAGCACCATCGAGGTGGTCAATCTGATGCTCGGTGAAGGCAACGACAAGCTTGTCATCGAAGGCACACTTAATCCTGCGCCGCCGGTGCAGGTGACGAGCACGTTCGATATAACGCCATCTGGCGTCAATGGCGGCACCATCGTGCGCACCGGACTCGACTGGAAAGCAATGGGCTTTCTCGTCGGCCAAACGGTGAAGATCGATAACCTGCCGGGCGTCTGGACGATCATCGCCATCAATGATGCGCTGATCAATCCGGCCAATCCGGCCGAGGGCGCGGATCCGAACGACAACTCGATCCTGGTTCTGAGCGGACCGACGCTCGCCAGCGTGGCGGATGGGTCCCACACCATCACTGCTTTCGACAAGGATGTGATCACGACGAACAAGTCGGTGGATGTTGCCAGCACGACGGCGGGCGGTATCGTCACGCGCACCGACGGCGGCAACTGGGCCGGCTTTGCGGTCGGAGACTTCATCTCGATCAATGAGGACTTCGCCCAGGGCGAGTATCAGATCGCGGCGATCGCCGGCGCGGTCATGCGCGTCATCGGCGGACAACTCGCGCCGGTCTCGGAAGCACCGCGCACCATCAATCGCATCAACCCCGTGACCAACGCCGTGCTGCAGACCGTGGTGGCCGAAGTCGATGTCGACCCGACTTATACCGGCGGCATCGTGACACGCCAGGACGGCGCCAAATGGGCGGATGAAGGCTATCTCGCCGGACATCTGGTGACGATGGTCGATGCCAGCGGCAAGCGTGACTTCCGCATCATCGAGATCTCGCAGGACGGCTACTCGCTGACGCTCGAAGGCGCGCCGCTCGCAACGCAAAGCGACGCGATGAAGAGCTTCTACGTGCAAGGCCAACATGGCGGGCTGACGCTCGTCCACGGCGGCGGCAACATGTATCTGGAAAGTGCCGGCCCGATGAACATCGCCGCCGGAACCGGTGGACAGATTATCGTCACCCGTCAGGACGGCCGCGACTGGTCGGAGGACCGCTATCAGGTTGGCCAAGTGATCCAGCTTGCCGGTGAAACCTATACGCGCACCATTCTGGCGATCGGCGACGCAACACTGCCGGCACCGGCCAACTCCGCGCTGACATGGGGTGACGGCAGCAGGCTGGTGCTCAGCGCACCGAACACGCGCGCCGGCCAGCCGGCCGGCACAGTGCTCGCGCCCAACGCGTTCAACAGCTATGCCGAGCGTTCATTGCACGTCGCGGAGCCGCGCACCATCACCGGGACGGCGACCGTCAACATCGCCACCAACAGCCTGACACGCAGCGTCGGCAGCTGGCTGGCGGATGGCTTCTACGTGGGCCAGAAGGTGCAGCTGAGCGGATTTGCCGGCACGTTCACCATCCAGGCGCTCAACGCGACCGTGATAACGCTGCAGAGCGTTGCGCTTACGCCGAAAACCGGAGTTGCGATGACCGTTTCAGGCGTCGACGTCACGCTGGACGGCGGCGCGCGCATCGGCGGCGACCATATCATCGTGACCGGGGGTGCCGGGCCGAACTCGCCACTGGTCATCTATGGCGACACCAGCCAGGACGGGATCTGGTATTCCGGTCAGGCGCACAATGTTTTGGGCATGGAATTCGGCGAGAAGCCGTTCGATCCGTTCCCGGAACTACAGGACGGCGAGAATGAGGATGACGAGTGGGTGTTCCCGCTCGCCAACCCCTACAAGTTCGCCGGCAACGACATTATCGATGCCAGCGCCTTGTTCGCCGGCACGTCGTCGGCAAACCTGCCGAGCGTGGGCCTGACGATCTATGGCGGCGCGGGCAACGACACGATCTACGGCAGCCAGGCTGGCGATCATCTCGCCGGCGGTTCCGGCGATGACCTGATCATCGGCAACCGCGGCGTCGATCACATCTATGGCGACAGCGGCATCAACGTGAACATCTTCACGCGCCAGCTGTTCATCGATACGGTCGACAACAGTCCGTTGCCTTCGGCCAATCCGGATGCCGACACCAACGGCACGACGATCAAGCCGGTCAAGTCGTCGGTTCGTGACCTGATGAATGCGGGCAACGACGTGATCTTCGGCGATGGTGCTTCGCATCTCGGCTACGGGCCGAGTTCGGTCGCGGCTGCCGGCGTGCTCGGCGACTTCGACGACATCATCTTCGCCGATCACGGCGTGATCGAAATGTTCGTCGACGATCCGAACCTGCCATCAGCTTTGAAGCAGCGCATCCAGACGACCGAACTGGCGTTGGTTACCGGCATCAAATCGGCCGAGCTGCAGAATGGCGGTGACGATGTGGTGTTCGGCGGCCTCGACCGCGACGTCATCGTTGGCGGCGCCGGCCATGATCTGCTCGATGGCGACCAGCAGGACGATCGCGTCTTCGGCGACAACGTCTACCTGTCGCGCCAGGGCGGTGCTGACGGCAATCTGTTCGATGACACGTTCAGCCTGCGCTTCCAGACGCTGGCCGGAACGTTGATGTACAGCCGTACCGACCGGCCGATGCCGGCCGGTCTCGGCACGGTCAATGCCGACAACAGCGGCCTGCTGCTGGTCGACAGTATCGCGCGGCGGTATCGCGATCCGGACGGGGCTCCATGGTGGAGCGAGTATTCGGTCGATTACGCGGCGCTGCACACCTTCGCCTTCGACGAGGGCACGGCCGGCGTCGGCAGCTTCGGCAACGACTACATCGCTGGTAGCGAAGGCAATGACGAGCTGTTCGGTCAACTCGGCCATGACGTGGTCCAGGGCGACGGCGGCATCGAGCTTGCCTTTGCCGGTACCTCGCATGTCGGCGCATCGCGCACATCTGGCGGCGTCACCGATCCTATCGGTCCGCTCACGGTGATCGCCTCCTTCGCGGCGGCGACCGACGGTCAGGACTACATCGAAGGCGGTGGCGGCGACGACCAGATATTCGGCGGCCTCGGCCAGGATGATCTGATCGGTGGTTCCTCGTCCTTCTTCAGCCTCACGGATCCGAATGCGCGGCCTGACGGTGACGATTACATTTTCGGCGGCGCCGGCATCGAGATCGACCGCAATGACGAAAATTTGCCGAATGATGGCACGCTGGCCAATTCGCGCTTTGCTCGCGATGCCGACTCCATGATCGGCGACAACGGCAACATCGTGCGGATCGTCGGCGTCAATCAAATCGACATCAATCCGAACGGCACGGCTGGGCAACAACTCTATGTCCAGTTCAACTACGACGTGAACGATCCGGCGCGCGCCGGTGGCGAACGCCTCGTCGTGCGCGGCATCCATCTGCTCGACTACACGCCGGGTGGCCCGGACTTCCGTCCGGACCTGTTCTCCAGAACCAACCCGAACGATCCTGCCTATCGCAGCGAGTTCGGCTTATGGGCCAAGCAGGACATCGGTGGCCATGACGAGTTCCATGGCGAGACCGGTGACGACACCGCCTATGGCGGCGGCGGCCATGACCGGATGTTCGGCGATGCCGAGAACGACGATTTGATCGGCGGCTGGGGCAATGACTGGATCTCCGGTGGTACCGGTGAGGACGGCATCCTGGGTGACGACGGCCGCATCTTCACCAGCCGCAACAGCGCGACCTACGGCGAAACCCTGTTCGGCGTGCTGCCACTGCTGGCGACCGATCCGGATACGCGCACCAGCCAGGGCGATGTGCTCAACGAGTTCATCTACACGCCCGGACAGGTGCAGACGCAGACGATCAATGTCGGCGGCAAGATGAAGAAGGCGGTCGACCTGACCCCTTACAATCTGACGCCGAATGCGCTGGGCGGCGACAATCCGCTGTTTGACGCCAATGTCGTCGACGATATCATTTTCGGCGGCCTGGGTGACGACTTCATCCACGGCGGTTCCGGCGACGACGCGGTCGGCGGCGGCGAAGCTCTGCCGGATTCCTATACACAGCGCTTCGATGCGGCGGGCAATGTCGTCGGCATCGTGCGCACCGACTTCTCGCGGCCTTGGAATCCTGGCGACGTGCTGAAGTTCGGTCCCGACACCGATCCGTGGAACGCACCGAAGCCGGTGCAGAGTCGGCTCGGCGAGTTCTTCCTGTATGACGAGTACGATCCGCGCCGGACAATCATGTTCAACGACGATGGTTCGGTATGGAAGACCGGCGCACCGCCCATCACGCGTCAGTATTTCCTCAACCTCGTCGACAATGAAGGACCGCTGGTCAACGGTGCGATCGCTTTTGCACCAAACGGCACGCCGACGGCGTTTGCGCAGCGCAACACCGACGGCAACGATGCGGTCTTTGGTGACCTGGGCAATGACTGGATCGTTGGCGGTACCGGCCGCGACCACATCTATGGCGGCTGGGGCAACGACCTCCTGAATGCTGACGACGTACGCTCGACCAACAACTGGCTGAATGACCAGCCAGAGACGCACCCAATGTATGAGGACCGCGTTTTCGGCGGGGCCGGGCTCGACATCCTGATCGGCAACACCGGTGGCGACCGCCTGATCGATTGGGTCGGGGAGTTCAACACCTACCTGGTGCCGTTCGCACCGTTCGGTATCGCGACGGTTAGCCGCCAGGTGCCGCCGCAACTGTTCGACTTCCTCTACGCGCAGGCATTCAGCGACGGCGTCGACATCACCCGCACCGCTGACACTGGCAGCATCAACGGAGACGACAAGTACAGCCACGTCCATATGTTCATGGGCGGTGTGGAAGGTGAAATCGGCCTGATCACCCAGAAGGATCATGGCTTCTGGCAGGATCAGACCGGCGGTCCGACGGATCCCCAGGCCGGCAACATCCCTGGCGGCAAGCGAGACGTGCTGCGCACGGCTGACTTCAACGATGGCAACGCCAAGGTCCTGGCGGTTGACGAGGGCAATTTCGCCGTCACCAGCGGCAAGCTCACTGTTCAGTCGGCAAGCACCTGGGATCAGGCAGCCGCGGTTCTCTATCTCGACGCCTATACGCCGATCTACTACGAGATCGCGGCGACCTTGACGGCCGACAAGCCGACGGGCGGCTGGAAGGCCAACTCCTACATCATCTTCGACTATTACTCGCCGACGGATTTCAAATATGCCGGCATCAATATCTCGAACGACCAGATCGAGATGGGCTACCGCGACGCCAGCGGCTGGCATCAGTTGGTCAAGTCCAACAAGCCGGTGCAGCTCAAAGCGAACCAGGCCTACGATGTTCTGCTCGCAGTCAACGGCACGAACGTGAATTTGACCGTGGCTGGCGTGAATTGGTTCAGTTACACCTTCGCGCCGCGTATCGTCGATGGTCAGCCGGTGGCGCTGAACAAGGGCCTCGTCGGTGTCGGCAACAGCGGCTCGAAGGGTACGGTGGACAACTTCCGTGTCCAGGTCTTGCCGCCGCAGATCACGCTCGACTACGCAGCCGAGTTCAACGGGCCGCCGACCTATCCGATGTCGAAGACCGCGGCTCAAGGCTGGACGCTCTCGGGCGGCAGGCTGAATGCGGCGGCCGGCGCCGGCACCAACCTGCTGGACGTCGGCCCGGCGATCGGGTCGGACGCCTATCTGGAACTGACGGCGAAGCTGAAGACCGCCGGGACCGCTGGCATCGTCTTCGATTACTACGGCGCCAACGACTACAAGTTCGTCACGCTGGATGTGGTCGGCCAGAAGGTCTTGGTTGGACACGTGACGTCGAAGGGCGGCACGGTGATCGATCAGAGCTTCGCACGCACGCTCAGTTCAGCGACGGACTATGACGTCCAGCTGACCATACGAGGCGCTGCCCTCTCGATCGCCGTCAACGGCGCATTCGCTGGCAGTTATGGCTTCAACGCAGCCATTGCCGATGGCGAGTTCGGTCTGGTGACAGGCAATGCAGGGGCGTCCTTCGACCGGCTGCAGATCCGCACCAACGCGTCGGCGTTCAGCACCAGCTCCAATCAGCTGGCGCTCGCCTCGCTCGGCCAGGCCGCAGACACGGCAACGGCGGTCGGCATTGATCAGGCCAAGGCAATGCTGGCGCAGGCGATGGCGATCTGGTCGGTCAGCGGCCAACTCGACGCGACACAGCTTGCAAAGCTGTCGAACCTGGATGTGCAGATCACCGATCTGCCTGGCTCGGCGCTGGCACAGTCGGTGTTCGGCGCGGTGCTGATCGACCGCAACGCGGCCGGACAGGGCTGGTTCGTTGACCTGTCACCTCTTGACAGCAGCGAGTTCCAGCTTGATGCCTCCGGGCACCTGACGGCGTTGCCGGGCGGCGCGGCCGATGGACGGATGGACCTTCTGTCGGTGCTGATCCACGAAATCGGTCATCAGGCGGGCTTCGAGCACGATGAGAGCGAGGCGGGCGTGATGTCGGCTGAGTTGGCCGCCGGCGAGCGCCGGCTGCCGGAGGCCGGATCTGCTGGTCAGGTGATTGACACGCAGCTCTTCCATGATGGCCTGGGCGTCTTTGTCGGCGCGCAGGAGCATGGATTGCTCCAGAGCGCAGGCATTGTCCGGCCTGAATCGGTTGGCGACGCCACGACGATATCGAGCGCAAGAGCTTCCGGCGGTACGGCGCATTCCAAGTCAGAGGCCGATGCAAGCGCCAAGACCGACGATATCGTGCTGACTGGGGCTCCTTCCGGCTTGCAGGCAAGCGACCAGCTCAACTGGGTGTTTGACGAGGCCAGCGGAACCTTTGTTGCCGCACAGGGTCGGCAGCAGGACCGTCCGCACGATGCAGCGCCCGATGCGGATCAGGACGATGGCGACGCAACTTCGGACGACCTCAATGGTCTCGCCGAATGGAGCAACCGCAAGGGTCTGTTGTCGCGCCTGTCCAGTCTGTTTGGAGTGCGATGAGACAATGATGGCGGCGCAGTTCACACATTTCGCGAACTGCGCGCGTCGCCTCGAAACGAGTGTCCATGGCCGATAGCATCCTTGAAGGTGATACCCACAGGACGCTGGATGATGCCGGCATCGTCAGTTACAGCGTTCTGGACCAGGCGCTGTGGACACGCTTCCGCACTGCCGGAACATCGGATGAGTTCATCGGCGCATGGCTGGGCCTCCTGTGCCGCCAGATTGCCGATGCCTCGGCAGCAGCCCTGGTGCTCGGGGAAGCCGATACCGGGCCTTATGTGCTGGCCGCCGCATGGCCGAACTCACAGTCGCCGGTCAGCGGACTTCTCGCCGCCGCCGAGATGGCCACGGGAAAGCGTCAGGGCGTCAGTGTATCAGGCCCGGCGGACAACACACAGATTATCGCGTCCCCCATCCTCATCGACGGACATCTGTTCGGAGCCTGTGCCGTTGCGGTGAAGCGAAACGACGCTGCCTTCACCGATATCATGCGCAAGATCCAGTGGGCTTGCGGCTGGGTGGAGGTGCATCTGCGCCGTGGCATGAGCGATCAGAGCGAACAGGCTGCGCAGCGCAGCCGCTTTGCGTTCGATATGTTGGCGACAGTGATTGAGAAGAAGCGGTACAAGGGCGCCTGCACTGCCCTTGTCACCGAACTCGCCATGCGGCTGAATTGCGACCCGGTCGCCGTTGGCGTGATGCGCCGGCGCTGGACGCGCGTTGCGGCGGTGTCCCACTCGGCAGCATTCGACAGCAAGGTCAGTTTCATGCGCGACGTCGCGGCGGCGATGGACGAGGCAATCGACCAGCGCGCCGTGGTCGTCGCGCCACCGCGCGGAGGTCAGGAATATCGGGTCAGCATCGCGCACGAAGCGCTGACACGCCAGTACAAGAACGGCGCCGCCCTGACCGTGCCGCTGCAGAGCAACGGCACGATGACGGGCGCGCTCACTTTCCTGCGGCCCGCCGACGCGAGCTTTGACCAGGAGACGATCTACCTTTGCGATGCAGTTGCGGCCGTGGTCGGGCCTGTACTCGAGGAAAAACGCCGCAACGACCGGACAATCTTCACCAAGGCGATCGAGGCGGGCTGGATCCAGATCAAGAGGCTGCTCGGTCCACGCTTCATTGGGCGCAAGATTGCGACGCTGGCCGCGGTGGCGATAGCTGCCTATCTGAGCGTCGCCACCTCGCCCTATGCGGTAACTGCGCCCGCGGTCATTCGCGGCTCGGTGCAGCGAACCATCGTCGCCCCATTCAGCGGCTATGTCCTGTCGGAATTCGCCAAGGCGGGCGAAACGGTGCGCAAGGATCAGGTGCTGGCGCAGCTCGACGACCAGGATCTGAATTTCGAACGACTGCGGCTGGTCACCACCAAGGCTCAGAAGGAAACGGAATTCGATCGCGCGCTGGCGCGTGGCGAGCGCGCCGAAAGCCAGATCATCGAGGCCCAGGTCAAGCAGGCGGACGCGCAGCTCTCGCTGATCGACGAACAGCTGCGGCGCACTCGGCTGGTGGCACCGTTTGACGGGTTTATCGTCTCCGGCGATCTGTCACAATCGGTCGGCGCGGCAGTCGAGCGTGGCCAGGAATTGTTTCACATCGCGCCACTCGATTCCTATCGCGTGGTGCTGGAAGTCGACGAGAGCGACATCGATGACATCAAGATCGGCCAGACCGGCCAGTTGCGGGTCAGCGCCTTGCCGAGGGAGCCGCTGCCATACAAGATCGAACAGATCACCTCTGTCTCGCGACAGGGCAACGGCCGCAACTCGTTCATGGTCGAGGCTTCGCTCGCAGGGTCCCTCGAGCGGCTACGTCCCGGCATGGAGGGCGTCAGCAAGACCCATGTGGATGAACGGCTGCTGTTCTTCGTCTACACCCAGAAGATGATCGACTGGCTGCGCCTCACCCTTTGGCGCTGGGCGGGCTGACCATGGACGGGAGCTATTTCAGTTCGTCCTGGTATCGCGTCGCGCAATTGAAGCCGCGGCTGCGAAGCCAGGTGAGCATCCACCGCACGATCTTCCGCAACCAGGTCTGGTATGTGATGCAGGATCGGACCTCAGGCCGCTTCCATCGCTTCACGCCGGAGGCCTATTTCATCATCAGCCTGATGAGCGGCCGACGTACCATGCAAGACGTGTGGGACAACGCCTGCGAACACCTCCACGAAAAGGTCATTACACAAGACGCGGTGATCCGTCTTTTGGGGCAGCTTCATGCCTCGGATGTGCTGTTCGGCGACATTCCACCCGATATTGAGGAAATCGCCGACCGCGCCAGCAAGCAGCACAACCGTAAACTTCTGTCGAAATTCGCCAATCCGCTGGCTATTCGCGTCGGGCTGTTCGATCCGAACGAGTTCCTGAATGCGACCTATCCGCTGGTGCGGCCGTTCCTATCCTGGTTCGGCGGCGTCGCTTTCCTGGCGCTGGTTGCCTATTCGATTTTCCTTGCTGCGATGAACTGGCAGGCGCTGACCGGCGATGTAACAGACCGGGTTCTGTCGGCCGAGAATATCGTGCTGATCCTGATCGCCTATCCCTTCATCAAGGCTTTGCATGAACTGGGGCATGCATACGCCGTCAAACGTTGGGGCGGCGAAGTGCATGAGATCGGCGTGATGCTGCTGGTCTTCATGCCGGTGCCCTATGTCGACGCGTCGGAGAGCCTGGCATTCCGGGATAAGTGGCAGCGCGCCCTGGTGGGTGCGGCAGGCATTATCGTCGAGGGGCTGCTAGCCTGTCTGGCGCTGATCGTCTGGCTGAACGCCGAGGCCGGGCTGGTGCGCGCCTTCGCATTCAACGTGATGCTCATCGGCGGCGTCTCGACCTTGCTGTTCAACGGCAATCCACTGCTGCGCTTCGACGGCTACTACGTTCTGAGCGACATTCTCGAGATACCGAACCTTGGTCAGCGCGCGACCAAATATCTCGGCTATCTGGTGCAGCACTATCTGTTCGGCATCGAAAGCGCCGAAACGCCAGCGACCGCACAAGGCGAAGAGTTCTGGCTGTTCAGCTACGGCGTCGCTTCATTCTTCTACCGGATCGGCGTCATGGTGGCGATCGTCACGTTGGTCAGCCAGCGTTACTTTGTCGTCGGCATGATGATGGCTGGGTGGGCGCTGGTGCTGATGGTTGGTGTGCCGCTGGGGCGCCAGCTGTGGTTCCTGTTCACGAGCCCGTCATTGAGAAGGACGAGGGGGAGGGCCTTCGCCGTCGTTGCAGCCGGCCTGGCGCTGGTAGCCATGCCGTTCTTTGTCATCCCGCTGCCTTACGCGACGGCCGCGCAGGGCGTCGTCTGGCTGCCGGGCGACGGAGTCGTCAATGCCGGTGTCGATGGCGTGGTAATGGAAATTGTCGCCACTCCCGGCGCCCGGATCGAGCGAGGCGCCCCGATCTTGCGGCTGGAGGATCCCATGCTGGAAGCGCGGACTGTCCTCTTGGATTTGAGGGTTGGGGAGCTTGAGCGCCGCCTCGAAAAGCTCGACGTCTCAGACAAGGTCAACGCCAAGGTGGTGGCCGAAGAACTCAGGCTGGCACGCGCCGATCTCGTCCTCGCCCGCGACCGTGCCGAAGCGCTAACGGTACGGGCGCAGGCAAGCGGAACGCTGATCGTCCCCTCGGCAAAGGATCTCGAGGGCAAGTTCGTGCGCCGTGGCGAGACGTTGGCCTATGTGACGCGGTTCGATCAGCCGACATTGCGCGCCGTGATCCCGGAAGGCGACGCCGACCTGGTTCGCAACCAGACGGCATTCGTTGACGTGCGTTTCGTCGAAGACCCTTCGGTTTCGCATCCTGCCAAGATCATACGCGAGGTGCCTTCGCTGACCGCGACTTTGCCGAACGCCGCATTGAGCACGGTGGGCGGTGGGGAGTTTTCACTCGACCCGACCGATCATTCGCAGAAGCGGGTGCTTGCCAATTTGATGCATCTGGAATTGGCGCTGGTCAATCCAAGCAAGATCGACCGCATCGGCGGGCGAATTTACGTCCGCTTTTTTCACGGCAATGTGCCGCTTTACGAACGTACATATCGCTGGATCAGGCAGGTGTTCCTGCGCGTTTACCGAGTTTGATGCGCATGAACGGAGAGAGTAATCTTCGGTTTAAATTAAATATATTACTCAGATGGCGCGCTGGATTAAGAATAGTACTTTACAACACGGTGCAAAGATGATGTGATGAATACTTATGTATAAAGTATTACTCGAGAGAGTATCGAAGAAACTACGACTTAACCGAGTTTTCCACCTCAAGGAGAGTTTCCATGACTGTTCAGCTTCTTTTCTATCAGGACGCGAAGCCGGTGACCTCAGACCGTCACAGAGATGTTTCGATCAAGACAGGTCGCTCCTACGCCTTCGCCCGCAACGTGAACTCGGTCCCGGTGACCGCTGTCGAATTCGCGCAGGCCGCTGCGGAATATCCGATCGTTTTCGCCGGCACCGAACAGTCGATCATGCCGGCAGTCATTCTTGGCGTGAAGCAGACCGAAAACCTTTATGTCGATGATGCCGGCAACTGGAGCGGCAAATATGTTCCGGCGTTCGTTCGGCGCTATCCGTTCGTTTTCTCCTCCGATGCCGGCGGCCGAACATTTATCCTCAACATCGACGAGAGCTTTGAAGGCATCAACCGGGAGGGCCGCGGCGAGCGGCTGTTCGACAGCGACGGACAGCAGACGCGCTACCTGAAAGAGGTGCTCGGCTTCCTTCAGGATTATCAATCGCGCTTTCAGCGCACCAAGCAATATTGCGATCGTCTGAAGTCTCTCGGGCTGCTGCAGCCGATGCAGGCGCAGTTCAATTTGAACAGCGGCGAGCGCCATTCGCTGGCCGGCTTCATGACGGTCGACCGCGAGAAGCTCAAGGCGATCGATGTCGCCGACCTGCAAGCCTTGTTTGGAAATGACGAATTGGAGTGCACCTATCTTCACCTCCATTCCTTGCGGCACTTCGCCAACATGCTGGAGCGGATGCCCGCCCCAAGCCCGGATGTCGAGGAGAAATCGGAACCGGCGCCAGAGGCGACTTCTGCCAAAGCAAAACGGGAAAACGGCAAATCTGCACCGCACAAGGGCGGACGAAGCGCGGACGTGAGGCTGCCGGCCGAAGATAGCGGGCCGCAGGCATAAAAGGTGGCGACCGAGATGTCACCAGAGCGCAGTGGGGTGGGAGCTTGAGCGCGGCCGGACAACCGGCCGGCGTCCTGCTTCCGGCCCTCGATCTCGGCGCCGAGCGGGAAGACCCGGCGCCGAAATTCCTCGACTGGCTGGACCAGTGGCTGGTTGGCGCGGCCTCGCCGTTACGGGAACGGGCAAGGCTCCGGCGGATGTATCGCGCGCTGCCTCGCATCGAGGTACTCGGACGTGATTATGCGGGCATAGCCGAAGCCGAGCTTGTCGAGCGGGTCGCGGCGTTCCGCCCGGCGATGCGCCGCAGCGGCCTGACCCAGGCGAACATTGAACGATGCTTCGCGATCGTGCGCGAAATATCATGGCGCAAGCTCGGGCTGCGCCACCACAACGTTCAAATTCTGGGCGGCCTCGCAATGCTTGACGGGCGGGTGGCGGAGATGGCTACCGGCGAGGGAAAGACGATCACCGCCGGTCTTGCCGCATCGGCCGCGGCGCTGGCGGGCATGCCGGTTCACATCATAACTGTGAACGACTATCTGGCGGCGCGCGACCTTGCGACGCTCAAGCCTGTCTATGACTTTCTCGGCCTGACCACCGGCCTGATCCAGAGCGGCGACAGGGCAGGGCGACCGCAAGTCTATGCGTCTGACATTGTCTACGCGAGCAACAAAGAGGTTGCGTTCGACTATCTGCGCGATCGCATGGCTCTTGGTCAAAGGACCGGGCTGCTGCACCGCAAGCTCGCCGGCTTCGGCCAGGTCGGCAATGTAAATTCGAAAACAGTCATGCGCGGTCTGCACCTGGCAATCGTCGACGAGGCCGACAGCGCGCTCGTCGATGAGGCGCGTACGCCACTGATCATCTCCCAGGAAAGCAATTCCGTCGACGAACGCGACTGGGCGGAAAAGACGTTTCGTCTGGTCGAGGACCTGCAGCAGGATGTCGACTATTTGCTGTTGCCGGACCGGCGCCGTATCGAATTGACGGAAGCAGGCAAGGACAGGCTCTGGACGCGCGCTGAGGCGGCCGACGGATTCTGGCGCAACCGCATCCGACGCGAGGAATCGGCCAGGCAAGCACTCTCCGCGTTGCTGCTTTTCCGACGCGGCGAACACTATCTGGTCGCCGACGAGACGGTTCAGATCGTCGACGAATTCACCGGGCGCATCATGGCCGATCGCACATGGAGCGATGGCCTTCATCAGTTGATCGAATTCAAGGAGGGCTGCAAGGTAACGCCGCGCAAACGCACCGCCGCGCGGATCACCTACCAGCGCTTTTTTCGTCGCTATCTGCGCCTCGCCGGGATGTCCGGCACGGCCTACGAGGTCAAAGGCGAACTGGGCGCCGTCTACGGGCTATCGGTTCTTGCAGTGCCAACCCATGTGCCGCCCCGGCGCGCGAAACTCGCGCCAATTGTCTGTGCGACGCGCGAGGCGAAATGGAACCGCATCGTGCAGGAGGTCGAGACGATGCGGACCCTCGGACGGCCGGTGCTGATCGGCACGCGTTCGGTCTCTGCCTCGCAGGAACTCAGCGCATGTCTCGACCGCGCCCGCATCGAGCATGCAGTGCTGAATGCCGAGCAGAGCGAGGACGAGGCGAATGTCATCGCGGGCGCGGGTCGTGTCGGAACGGTGACGGTCGCGACCAACATGGCCGGGCGCGGCGTGGACATCAAGGTCGATCCGGAAGCGCTGGCAATGGGCGGGCTTCATGTGGTGCTGAGCGAGCGCCACGATGCCCGTCGGATCGACCGGCAGATGGAAGGGCGCACAGCGCGCAAGGGGGACCGGGGGTCAACGCGGGACATTCTTTCACTGGAAGATCCGATTCTCGATCTCGCGCCGCCACGCCTTGTCGAGTGGGCTAGCCGGCGTCAAAGCTGGTTCAGGCGCCGAGCCGCGCTTGCGCTGTTTCGGGTGGCGCAGATGCGCGCTGAACGCGCGCACGCATCGGAGCGCAAGGACCTGCTCGACCAGGATCGGCGACTGGGTGTGCTGCTCGCCTTCTCCGGCAAATCCGAATAGACTTGGGCCGGCGGCTGGACAGGCTGCGGTGAGCAGGGAGCCACGTCAAATGCTGCGACCCATCTTCTCCATCGCTGCCGTGTTTCTGGCCGGCGCAGCGCATGCGGCATCGTTCGATTGCGTCGTCAATCCTTCGATCGTGGTGGGTGTCGGGGGCACAGTGCCTGGCCTTCTGGCGGAAGTGCTGATCGATCGTGGCGACCTCGTCAAAAAGGGTCAAATCCTGGCCCGGCTGAATGCCGACACCGAGCTGTCGACCATCGACGTGATGTCCGAACAGGCAGCCAACACGTCGGAAATCGAGGCCCAGCAGACACGATACCAACTGGCCTTGAATCGCATGGACCGCTCCAAGCGGTTGGCCAGCCAGAACGTCACCTCCAAAGACGCCGTCGAGGAAGCGATCGCGCTGATGGAGATCTCCAAGCGCGAACTGGCGCTCGCCGAAACGCGCAAGCGCATTCTCGAACTCGAACTCGCCCGGGCAAGAACGGTGCTAGGCCAGAAGGTCATCCTCAGCCCGATCGACGGCATTGTCATGGAGCGCAAGCTATATGCCGGCGAGTACCTCGATCAGGACGGGAAACTGGCCACGATCGCACAGCTCGACCCGTTGAGCGTCGAAGCCTTCGTCACCGACAGCGAATACAGCAAGTTCAGCGTCGGCCTCGCCGTCAGGGTGACCGTCAGCCAGCCGCGCGATGAAGTCCATGTCGGCACGGTTCAGGTGATCGACCGGGTGCTGGACGCGGCCAGCAGGACATTCGGCGTGCGCATCATGCTGCCCAACGCCGGCAACCGTTTGCCCGCCGGCCAGCGATGCAAGGTCGAATTCGACACCAAATCGAACTGAAGCGCTCCGACCGCAGCCGAAACCGGCCGCTGTCAGGCGCATCCGGCTAGGATGCAGGGCAGATTGGTGCGGGTTGGCGCAGAAAGGCCGATCAGGCTTCTGTTCCTTTTTCTGAAAGTCCAAGCCTTCTGTGAATGTCGACTTGGGTCAGAACCGGTTGTGAGCGAACGTCCGCTTCTGACCGAGGTCGTGTAAAGACGCGATTGCAGAATGCGTATGACGTCCGCTGTTTTGAGCGCGGCAGCGATGAGGCCGCTGGCAGGCGGGCGTGATCAGGCCGCGATTGCCTTCATCAGCGGCTTGACGCCGAAGATATTGATCATGCGCTTCATGTTGCAGGGGCGCTGATCGTGAAGTCGCAATGTCTTCTTTTTCGGCCTGGGCGGCCCAGTCAGGTTCGGCTTTTCGCAACTAGGTAGTCGGCCCTATTCGTTCGATAATCTTCCTTCTGGTTCAGCCTGCGCAATCAGTCTCGGCGCGCAATGATCCAGTCGGTTGCCGCCGCGAGATCGGCGACGGTTGCGGTCGGGCGCGGATCAAACCGTTCCAGTTCTGGATCGAGGATACCACACGCCGCGCCTATATGGCCCGCGGCGTCTTCGGACAACTGATCTACATCGACCCGGTGGCGGATTTCGCGGCGGTTGTTCTGTCGAGCTGGCCGGAATTCGTCAACACGGCGCGGATGCGGACAGCGCTGGCGGCGGTCAGGGCTATCCGAGGGGCGCTGTCGTCGTAGCGAGCGGGGCTATTGCCCGTTCTCGTCCGCAGCCGCGCCGGCTGGCCGGGATCGTCCAGACGCGGAGCGTGAGAGATCGCAGACGCCAACGCGATCGGCCATGCCAGTTCGTGCTGGCGCGGCTGACGGACTATGCGGGTGTGGAAGCCACCTCCAAAAGATCGCGCCAGGTTACGTCGGGATTTGGCTTGCGTTGCTGATGGAGTTTGCGTTGAAAGCCGCGACCCAAGCTTGTTCGTCCATGTCCTATATGACCTGAGGGGCGATGCCGTGAAGGAGCCGGCGTGGCCGGCCTCGGTCGTTCGAACTATACCTGTGCTCCTGAGCCTGAAGCTTTGGGCCGACGCGCTGGAGGACGACGCACTGACGAACCAGCCACCGGGAGCATCCTCGTACAGCTCGACCGGGCCGCTGTACCCTGTTCGAGCATAACGCGTTGCCACTCACCGGATGAAATGAGAACCATGATGAGAGCTGTCAAGCCGACACTTTAACGTCGCCAGCCCGGCAGGCAGAAACTGATCCATGGCCGTTTTTTCGACCTGCCATTCTTGCCGATGATTCGAGCGCAATGGCAATTTTCGCTGCCAGCTTTCGCCGATATTGCCAAGTGATGTGGAAGAATTGACTATGCTGCAGGCTTGTCGAAGACCATAGGCAAACCACGTTTCGCCGCCATCTCGACGACCAGTTCCTCGATTGCTCGATCGGAAAGGCGGGTCTGCAGTGTCGCACGAATCCGCTCGACCAGTTCATGCACCGGCAAAGGCGAGCGATCCTCGCCATCATCGAGAAGCCGACCGACTTCAATCACAACGTCAGCATCGATGTCGCTCGGCAAATCTCGCATATGCCATCTCCGATCGACGTAAATATTGCCGTCTTCCTGACCGTTGTCGAGTCAGGCAGATGAACGTCGGGGTGTTTCCCACGATGGCAGGGCTCGATGTTCTGCTTCGGCTGCACAAATCACGGTCATCGCTGCGACGGGCGTGAAGCTCGGCTTCCCCCAGTCACTTTGGAGGCCATCGAGGGCTACGATCCATTTTTGGACCTCAGTCGCTGCGTAAGATTTTCGCTTCTAACGCCGCCACAACGAAGGCCCGTCTCGCTACCGGCGTCCGGGCTTCACCACGCAGAACCTGAAGACATGCATCCATGGCCAGGTTTCGCTTCATCGTCTGATGAGGGAAACTCCGCAGCAGGATCGTGGCTGCGTCGTTCACATCGAATATGATGCGCTCACGGTCATGCCGGCCAACTTGCACCACCACGGGCCGGACGAACCTGCTCGACATGCAATTACACTCTCAGTCCGGCCTCAACACGGCCTTCGCGTATCATGACGTAGGGTCAATTGATACATTTCTGGCTAGGGCCAGAACAGAACTGGCAGTCGCCCAATCTCAGTACAAATTGCCTGTCCAATTTCAGCAGGCCACCATCTGAATCCGGGTAGTCCCGGTCTTGGTGCGCAAGAAAGCACAGCGGAATTCTGTCGCGTCCGGAAGGTGAAGCGGCGCTTGGTTCCCGGCGCGGGCTTTCCTGAAGCCCGCGCCGCCCCCTCTGGGTGTCAGCCTTGACGCGGCCGCTGCCGCAATGCCGACGCTTCCAGTGGCGCGCAGATGCCGGGAGAGGAAGAGGGCCGGGCGGGCCGCGGCGGCGGGTGAAGGTCCGGGAGAGAGTCTCCCGGCGCCCGCCGAGGAGCGACACCCATGACCCAGATGGAAATTCACACGCCCAAGCGCAACGAGCGTGCCGGTTACAAGGTCGACGTCAGCCGCGGCCAGCGCATCGGCCGCGTGTCGTCGTAATGGTTTAGCCGGCCGGCGGACGAGCGATACCTGTCGCTCACCGACCTCGGGAATACGGTGAAGAGCCGGTCGGAGCGCAGCAAGTCCCGCATCGTCGAAAGTGAGCTGATCCGCGTCGAGGCCAGCCGCGACGATCCGGAGCGCCTGAGGCTAGTGCTGCCCGATGCGCCTGTCCCAGTTGCCCCCACGCATTGGAGTTTTGGCCAACTCGCCAGCCTGGTATGCGCGCCGGCCACCTATCTGCGCCAGCTACCAGCCCCGCTCGCCGCGATCAACCTTCAGCACGGTCTCCTCAACCACCGCGCCGAGCAGGTGAAGACACTGGAAATCGAGAACGGACGCCTCGAGCTGCGAGCGGTAACAGGTCCGGACTACGGCAGAATATTTGACGCAGAACTGGTCGACGCCGTCCAAAAAATCGCCGGCAACGGCACCGGTGACACGCGTTGGAAGGTGCCTGGCGTGCTCGACTGGTCAACGGGAATCTACAATCCGAACGTCGACATCTCCAACGACACGACAACGCTCTATGCGTCCGACCGTGATGTCTTTGTCTTCCTTGTCGATGACCTGAACCCGATCGAAGCCGGCACGCTGCCGGATGGCTCGCCCGACGTCTTTTTTAGGGGGTTCTACTGCTGGAACTCCGAAGTCGGCGCCCGAACGCTCGGAATCGCCAGCTTTTACCTGCGCGCAGTGTGTCAGAATCGATGCCTGTGGGGCGTAGAAAATTTCGATGAAATCACCCTCCGGCATTCCAAATATGCCGCCTCGCGTTTCGCCTTGGAAGCCGAGCCAGCGCTGATCCAGTTCGCGGAGTCTTCGCCCATGCCGTTCGTCAATGGCATCAAGGCTTCGCGGCAGCGGACCGTCGCTCGCGACGATGAAGATCGCCAGAGCTTCCTGCGCAGGCGCGGCTTCTCCAAGGCGGAGACCACGAAGATCATCGATGCCGTGCTTTCGGAGGAAGGGCACCCGCCCGCCTCAATTTTCGACTTCGTGCAGGGCATTACGCGAGTGGCGCGCGACAAGCCGCATCAGGATGTTCGCCTGGAGATGGAGGGCAAGGCCAAGAAGCTGCTCGATCTGGCAGCATGATACCGCAATGCTGCGCGCCGAGGAGTATGAATGTCACTGGGCTGCTGAGGCTGCCAGTGTCCGAACATGTGCATCGCTGTGGCGCGCAGCAGACGGCCTGCGCCGTCGGCTGGCAACACAAACACATCTCTCAGATCCAGATGTGCGCCGCACAAAAGCGCAATGCTGCTGGTGCATAATTAATGCTTCTCGGCGGGACAGAGTAGCCTGTCGGTATCGAGTTTCGTCCGGGTCACCTCCTCCCGGCCTTGGTGATCAGGGACGGCATTTATTCCTCCCGAATGCTTTCGTCCAATCAAGCCCGCCGCATTCCCGCGGCGGGCTTTTTCATTGTGCGAGCGGCGGCTTCTCGCAGCCCGATTGCAGGAAGCGAACGCGGAGGTTCGTCAGTCGGGGCGGTTGAACCGTTCGATGGTGACGGTACGCTCGACATCCACCGTAATCTCCAGCACTTCGTTCCATGCCTCCTCGCCACCGAGCTCCGAAAGGGCGAGATGAAAGAGCCGGCGCTGGAGATCGAGGCTCATCAGGCCAGGGGCGGTGTTGAAGGCGACCAGCCCGGACATGCAGCTCCTCGCGGCGATAGAGGTCGCGAAAGTCGGTCGTGTTGTGCGTGACGAGCACATAGCCGTCATCGACCGCGCGCCGGGTCACCAAATGGTCCTTGGCGCCTGCGAGGCCCAGCCAGCGCACATGGCTCGACTCGGGAAAACCCCGTTCGCGCGCCAGTTTCGCAAGCTCTGGGCTTAGGCATTCGTCGATCAGGAATTTCACGAAACGGCTGGCAGATCGTCGAGACGGATTGTGCGTGTCGACTTCGCCGCCGTGCTGCGCCACGCCGGCTTGACGGGCGGACGGCCACGCCGCGGATAGGCGAGCGCAAAGTCGGCCGCGAGCCCGATCTGGTCGAGAGTCAGTTGCGGATAGGCGGCACGGATCGTCTCGGGCGTATCGCCATTGGCGAGCATGTCGGCAACGTCATGAACAAGCACGCGTGTTCCAACAAAGGCCGGATGACCGCTAAGTACCGCTGGATCGCGCGCCACCATGGCCTTGGCTTTCCTCAGTCGGCTGAGGCCGGTCCTTACCCCGGCGGTGATCGGCTTCAGGTCGACCTTAAGCGGATCGTCCGCGACCACGGACGCAGCATCATCGGCAATGGCGTGCTCGACGATCCGCCGCCGCGCGGCAGGCGTCAGCGTCTCCGCCGTCAGCCAGGCGAGGCGTAGGCCGACGAGACCGGCTCCGATGATGACGCGGCTGCCGCGGCGTGTCTCGACACGGCCGTGTAGCAATCCGGCATCGATAATGCGATGCACCTGCTTGAGCGGCACCTGCGTTACCGCCGCCGCCTCATTGGCGGTGAGCACTTCGGTACTAAACCCCGGCGTGACAGTAATCCTTCCACATTGATGGAAGATATATAGTCACTCTGCCGTCCGCAGTCCAGCGAAGCTTTGCGGCAGCCAGGCAGGGCAGCGCCGGCGTGAGATTTGGAGGCAGAGGGGGAGGGGAGTTTCCTGACGGGCTTGGAGGTTCGGGGAGAGGCCCCGGGCCGCCCGTCATGGAGAACCTGACCATGGCAAAGAACGCCATTCAGAAGATTGCAATGAACGCCGCGGAAAACATTCCCTATGACAAGCTAACGCTGTCGCAGAAGAATGTCCGGCGCATCAAGGACGGCGTGTCGATCGAGCAGCTGGCCGAAGACATCGGACGGCGAAAGTTGATCCAGAGCCTGAACGTCCGTCCCGTGCTCGGCGGCGAGGGCGAGGAGACGGGCACGTTCGAGGTGCCCGCCGGCGGCCGGCGTTATCTCGCGCTCGGCATCCTCATCAAGCAAAAGCGCCTGGCGAAGAACGAGCCAATCCCCTGCATCGTCAACCGCGGGCAAGAGACCTCGGCCGAAGAGGACTCTCTTGCCGAAAACCTGCGGCGCGCCGACCTGCACCCGCTCGACCAGTTTCGGGCCTTCAAGACGCTCAGCGATCAGGGCCTCGATCCGGAGGAGATCGGCGCCCGCTTCTTCGTGTCGCCGGCGACGGTGAGGCAACGCCTGCGGCTGGCCTCGGTGTCACCGAAGCTTCTCGATCTTTACGAGAAGGACGAAATCCGGCTCGAACAGATCATGGCGTTTTCGATCACGGACGATCACGCGCGCCAGGAGCAGGTCTGGGAGCGGATTTCCAGCTCGCACATGCAGGAACCATACTACATCAGGCGCCTGCTGACTGAGACTACGGTCCGGGCCGATGATCGCCGTGCCGTCTATGTCGGCGCCGAGGGCTATGAGGCGGCCGGCGGCGTCATCCTTCGCGACCTGTTCGAGCAGGATGCCGGCGGTTGGTTCCAGGATGCGGCGCTCCTCGAGCAGCTCGTCTTCGACAAGCTCAAGGTGGATGCCGAGGCGATCCGCGCCGGAGGCTGGAAATGGGTCGAGGCGGCGATCAGCTTTCCCTATGGCCACACCTCCGGCATGCGGCGCATCTACGCCGAAGCGCAGGAACTGAGCGCCGAGGAGATCGAACGCTACGACGCGCTGAAGGCCGAATACGACAAGCTGGATGCGGACTATGCCCGGGCCGAGGACGCCGACGAGACAATCGAGGCGAAGCTCGACCAGCTGGGCGCCGAGCTCGATGCGATCGATGATCGCCCTCAAAGCTATGATTCCGCCCAGAAGGCCATTGCCGGTGTGTTCGTTACGCTTGCCGCGAACGGCAAGCTCCAGGTCGACGCCGGTTTTGTGCGGTCCGAGGACGAGCCGCGGGCCGAAACCGGCGATGTCGATGAAGGCGAAGAAGGGGGCGCCGACGGCGGAACCGGATCCAATGACGACGACGATGGCGAAGGTGTTGTCGTCAACGGCAAGCCGGTGGGTGACGGCTCAGGCGACGACGGCGAGGACGATGGCATCAAGCCGCTGCCCGATCGGCTCGTCTTCGACCTGACCGCGCAGCGGACGCTGGCATTGCGCAACGCGCTCGCCGGTGACGTCGACATGGCCATCGTCGCCGCACTCCATGCCTTCGTCCTGCAGGTCTTCTATCGCTTCGCGCCGGACACGTGCCTGGAGATCAGCCTGAAGAGCGGCAGCTTCAGCCAGGTCGACGGTCTTGCCGAGACATCCTGGGCCAAAGAGATCGCCGAGCGGCACGAAGCCTGGGACCGCGATCTACCCGATGAGGCGGAAGGCCTGTGGGACTTCCTTCTCGGCCTCGACGAAGCAAGCCGTAAGGCGCTGTTCGCGCACTGCGTCTCGCTGACCCTCAATGCGGTGGTCGAACCCTGGAATAGGCGAGCGAAGGCGCTCGAGCATGCAGATGTGCTCGGTCGCTCGCTTCAGTTCGACATGGTCGACGCCGGCTGGACGCCTACGGTCGAGTTCCTCGGGCGGCTCACCAAGGCGCGGATTCTACAGGCTGTCCGTGAAGCTCGTGGCGCAGACTCCGCACAGCTGATCGACCACATGAAGAAGGACATCATGGCCCGTGAAGCGGCCCGTCTTCTTGAGGGGTCGAACTGGCTGCCCGAACCGCTGCGTCTTTCCGGCGACGGCACTTCCGAGCCCGTCGATCAATCGGCGGACGGTGGGACGCTCGCCGGCGATGATCCGGACGAGACCGTGAGTGATTTGCCGGCGTTCCTTGAAACTGACGCCCGGCCATCAACCGGTGAGCCAGTGGCCAAAGACGGCGACGAGAACGATCAGCTCCACGCCGCCGAATAAGTCACACCATCATTCCGCTCAAGGCCCGGCACTCAAGCCGGGCCTTTCATCTTGTTTCGACGCGGACACCCGCATGCCGGGTATGCCTCGTTTCATGGAGATCTCTATGTTCCAGTGGGAAAAGAGCTGTTCCTATGATGAGCAGCAAAAAAGACGCTTTCACACGACGGCACGTGCAAGATTGAGGAGGCTCGCCACCGAGCTTGGTCTTTCGCCTGGCAGCTTTGACATCCGCTCCAACAAGGCCGGAGTGGCTGTATCAGGCGAAGTCACCCTGCACCACGATCGCGCCTACATCCAGATCGGCCAGTTCGGGCTTTCCTCCGGCCACGGTATCATGATCCGGACGTGCAAGAGCCGGGAGGACTACACCGGCGGCTCCAACCATTTTGTCGCGCTCACCATGCTTGATGACATTCCTGCACTCGCCGCGACGGTGCACGCGATCACAGGCGTCGGTCCTGAGAATTCGAGCGCATCCGGGTTCCGCGCCGCCTGACCTTTCCCCTCGCAACCAATGACCCGGTGGTATCGCCGGCGCAAAGTCGCTCGGCGGCGCTTGTCGCCATGTCAAATCGGAGGGCCCGGTCGATGAAGGACCTCGAGATCCACAAGTTCGTCGTTGTCTCCACGGCGCATGTTTCGGAAGCCACCGCGAAACGGCTTGACCATACCCCGGCGAAGGACTGGCCATGCGCCGGCGGGCCCTATGCCGAATACGGATGGTTCGTTTACGCACACGACGAGAACTCCGGCCCCGGCGAGAACGCCATTCCCGCCGATCTCTTCGACGTCATGACCTGGGCGCGCAGGCAAGGTTGCGAATACATCCTGTTCGATTGCGACGCCGACCAGGTGGACGGTCTGCCCGCCTATGACTGGTGACATCTTGCTCGCGGCGTCCTGGTGCGCGAGCACCAACTCGATTGACACCGGCGATTGAGCGGGGCCGGCAATACGCAGCGGTTGGCCCCGTCGCCACCGACCACCGTCTTTAGATCGACTCATCCAGCTCGGCTCCGCGCCGTAGCCTGACCATGCAGCCTCACCTCCGGCTCCACGGGGCGCCGGACTTCCCTTCAATCCGCCGATCGTCCACTGCCCGCGTCTTGTCGCGCGAGCGGTCGGCTCGGCCATTCTGGAAGCAAAGCCATGACCGACCATCCAGCTTTCCGCAAAGTCCGCGAGGGGATCGCCAGCCGCGAACAGATGTTTCAGCTGTTCGACAGGCATCGCCATACGCCCGGCATCGATCCTTTGTCGGGCACTCCCTATGCCGGCGAATGGTTCGAGATAACAGCCTCGACATACCATTTCATGCTCGGCCTTTTGCCGCCGCTTTTCATGCGCACCGGCATGTTTGGAATGTCCGAATACAAGGCCGGGTACGTCACCAGCGTCTTTTTTGCGGTCAGGATCCGTACTCGTGAACGCTGGTTCCATGGCTTCTGCGATCTTTCCGACAAGCGCAGCCCGGACGCCATGCGCGCAGCCATCATCGCTCATGAAACAGGGGCCGCCGACAGCATGACACGTGAGGAGAAGCTCGAAGCGATCTGGAACGCTACGCATCCCGACCTCAAGGGCATTGCCGGCAATGTGGATCCCGATGCCTGGCCGGCCGAACACCGAGGCAAGCCCACCATTCTCGTCAACGCCGGTGCGCAAGGCACTGTCCTCAAGCTTCTTGAGAACCTCTCCGATAAGGAGATCGATGAACTCTTATCGGTCTCGCTACCGCTCCGAAACTCACGCAGGGGAGGTGATGATGCGGACCGTTCGTAAGCCCCCTTGTCGGCAGCGAAACCTCCGCACGAGGCGCACTCCGCTTACTCGGCCGAAATGGGGCTCCGGATCGGCATCGCCACCGGCGAACGCCACCCGGTGCGCCGACAGTCGCCGACCTCGCTTGCTTCGGTCGAGGCAGCGGCCGAACGGCTTGCAAATGTTCCGACCCGAAAGGCTGCCCGACGCCGCACGACGGTCGCGCGAGACGGGGAAGGCTGAATTCTCCGCCCGGTTCGATCAGCAGGCTAGGCAGCTGCAATCGACGAAATCGGCATTACCACTAATAATGTCGACCGCATCAAAGGTGGTTAGTCAGCGGCGCGCGGCGCAGTAGCAAAACCCTTTCGGAACGGCACGACTTCCGCAACCGGGTGCGAGCATTCGGCCACCGCGACGGCCTCGATCAACAGATCCAGAGCCTGCCTTGCCTCTACCCTCGTGTGGACAGGTGCCCTGGAGATAGTAACAGGCACGCTCTAGATGGATACGGGCAGCTGATAAGTCGCTGGTCACCGCTCGCTCCGTCATTGCCGCCCACAGCTTTCGTGCCATGCAGGGGCTAATGGGGTGCAAATATCCACAGATGCATTTTAAGCAAATGTTAGCTAAGCCGCATATAACCCGCATTTCGCAAGGCACCGATGAAAAGGCTGGCATGGCCTGCGATATCCGTCTTTGCCTGCGTCGACAGTGGCTGGCTGGTCCAGGCCTCCAATGGCCCGATGAAGCTTGAGAAAGCACCGTTTATCAGGCAATGACGGGTCACGAGCCCTTGCTTCTCCAGAGCCAGAACGCCCGTTTGATCGCTTTGGTATCTTATGGCTGCGACCCGCTGGATCGCCGCATCACCATCGATCCGGACGTCGAAAAGCAGGGCGCCGCGGCTTATGGCGGCTATTTTCTCCGCCTTTTCGCTGAAGCTGATTGGAAGCGCGCGGACGCTTTCGACCGCCATCTGGAAAACCACCGCATCCAATTCATCCGCCGCCATAAGAGAAATTGCCCGCAAAAGAACGGCAATTGCAATCGGCTTGCGCAAAATGTCGGACGACGCCAGCGGGCCGCCGCTTATAAGTCGAACGATCAATATTTCGGTGCCTTGCTCGAACGAAGTCGCTTGGACGCGCGGTCAAAACGGTTGTTAGAAGACGAACTGGTTCAAACGTCGCTTGCCCGTCGATGGCCTTGTCCGGTAAGGCTCGCCGGGAAATGTGGGGCGAGGACCAATAGATCCGTAGCTTCACCATGCGACGACACATCGACTGACCCAAGTCGTTCTCACCAAGGAAGAGACAATGAAGCATCAGACCCGTCCATTTGTCGTGGAGGTCAAACAGAAGCGGCGCAATTCCAAGCAGAGCCACTCGATCTGGGGCGACGTCGACCTGTCCGGAATTGTCGCTGAAACGACGAGAGTGTCTGAGAAGGAGATGGAATTGCCAGATCGACAGCTTATTGACTCTGACGTGGCACCCATTGATGTTGAGGATGGGTATAAACCGCCAGCGGAGCACCTTATGGCCGAATCCCGGGGAACTGAATCAGTGCAGACCACCATCGAATTGCCTGCGAAAGCAGAAACAGTTGAAGTAAAGAAGAGGGCATCGAAAGCAGCCAAGGCCCAGCCAAAAGCTTCTGCGCGAAAGGCGGCCATCAAGTCCGCGCCTGCAGCAACTGACCCTCCCGCGACAGTTCGCAAGGCGCGCAAGATCTACTCCGTGAAGGAACGCGGCCAATTGCTCAGCCAGATCGAGAAGTTGATTGGTGGCGGCGCCAGCATCAAGAGCGCCACAGGTCAGGCCGGTATTTCGGAGCAGACCTATTATCAGTGGAAGAAGGTTGCAGCGCCAGCCGCAGACAGCGGCGATCTCCGCGATCTTGTCGCGCTCGAAGAAGAAAACAAGCGCCTCAAGAATCTGCTTGCCGACCGACTGCGCAAGGAAAATGCCGAGCTCAAGAAGAAGCTGGGCCTTGCGTAAGACATACTGAAGCATCGCCGGAAATTCCGCCGAAGCTCAGAGCGGCAGCGGCGGCATATCGCCTTCGCCGACCCGCCACACCCAAGAGCCGATCTCCGGACGCGTGGCGATCATTTTGTTGAGCGACGTTTCGAAGCTCTCGTCTGCTCCTGCCGGAACGACAAAGAGCGCGATCGGCTCGTCCCTGTTCAGAAGCAACGCGTTGGCGATCGGCTGGTCGGGTTGCAGGTCATAGCGCAATCCCTTCACGCTCTTCTCGCGAAGACGGGAAAGCCCATTGACGAGCCTTTTCTCCGGGACCGTCTCATAAGGAATCCAGTTCTCGGACACCACCATCAACGCGATTTCTTCGACAGTGGCGATGCCGGCCGGGTTCAGTCCGAAGGTTGCGATCGATATGAGATGTGAGCTCGAATCCGCTTCCCACAGCGACAACTCCTTCTCGAAACGTGTCTGCAAACGCCGATGCAATGCATCGTCGATCATGAAGGGGAAGCCGGGCAGGTGCCTGATGACGATTTTCTGAGCGGAGCGGGCGGGCACGATCTCCTTCACCTCGCCAACCAGGACGAGCAACTTTCGGGGACCGGATTTCGGCGGCAGCGCCATGCCGAGAACCGCGTTGCGGCGATGTTCGATCGCTTGCCTGTTCTCGGCGCGAAATGGCTCGGGCACAAACAGGATATCCGCGAGCGGTCCGCCCCTCACCGTCATTTGCCCGGCAGCATCGAGAAGGTGCCAGCGGACATTCCACCAATGTCGCTTGCCGGCCCATCGGGATGTCCAGACCGTCAATTCGGCCTCGTACCAGAGATAATGAAGGAGGCCACGCAGCGACATCCTCCTGGGGTCTCCGGTTACAGTCGCGGAGCTCTCGCCAACAGGCACGGACGCTGCCCGGCTCCCCGTCTTGGACAGGCTGAAATCGAGCTTTAGCGCCGCCATGCCACTTTGCGGATCGAGCTGTATCGCGTTGCCCATCAGCGCGCCCAGCCCGGACAGTTCGTAAGGGGATTCATAGGAATCACAGGATGGATCATGCCCGCCGCCGCTCAGCGGCATGCGCTTGATCAGATGAAGGTCGCCGATGCGGGCGATGTACATCGGGCAGCCCGGCTCGCGGCACAGGCATAGCGGACGCTCGGTGCGGGCATAGGCGTTCGCCAGCGCCGCCTGCAGATCAGGCGCTCCCTCCTCGTAGACCGCACGACCAATTCTGAACCGTCGCATCTCCTCCGCAGCTCCAGGTCGCCGCCGCATCCCTGTCCGCGCATTGAGTCACGACTTTGCACAGAGCGCAACCCGTGTGGACCGGCGCCAGAGGCAGAGGGGAGCCGGAGAAGTGCGGCCCGGCTGGCGCGGAGAGAGTGCCGCCGCGGGCGCCACTCCCCTCTCGCAAAGGACATCGCCATGAACATTGTTTCGACCACATCCACCGTTGCCCGGACGGCTGCTTCCCTCGCCGCGCCGGCACAAGACGCCATCGCCCAGGCGATCCACCAGGCGGCAATGCTGCTTTTGCCTTTCGTCGAACAGGGCAAGCTGTCACCACCGCCGCACTGCGCACCGCCATGACGGACAGCTTCGGCGGCAGCGATGCACAAGGGTTCTGGGTCTGGAAGGACGCCTATGAGGCGCTCGAAGTCGCCCAGGTGCTGTTTCTGCGCCGGTTCGGCCCTGCGGTTCTGTCCCGGTCCACCACGCCGCAGGCAACGCTGGCGATGATGAAACGCATCGCCGAAATTCTTCCGACCCACACACGGCGCTCCGATGAGAGCCAAGCCATGCAGCAGCTCTCCACGCCCTTGCCGCTGGCCTTCGTCACAGCGCACGCTGCGGCGATCGCATCTTGCGACCTCGTGCTCGAACCCTCGGCCGGCACCGGTCTGCTCGCCGTCCATGCCGAGATGGCGCGCGCCTCGATCGCCCTCAACGAGCTTGCCGGCACGCGGGCCGATCTCCTCGGCCTGCTGTTTCCCCGATTCCCCGTCTCACGGCACGACGCTGCGAATATCGACGATCATCTCGATGCTGCGATCAAGCCGTCCGTCGCTTGATGAATCCGCCCTTCACCGTCGGCGCCCATGTCGACGGCCACGTCGCCGATGCGGCATGGCGGCACCTCTCCTCCGCATTCGCACGCCTGCGTCCAGGCGGACGCCTCGTTGCCGTGACCGGCACCGGGTTGTCTCCCGAAAACCCCAAATGGCGGCCCGCCTTCGAGCGGCTGCAGCAGCAGGGCACCGTCATCTTCACCGCAGCGATCGACGGCCGTGTCTACGCCCGCCATGGGACGACAGCCGAGACCCGGCTGACAATTATCGACAAGGTACCGGTCGCCGACCCGACCGACTTCGTCCGGTCGCCCGGCAAGGCCAAGGATGTCGAGAAGCTGCTCTCCTGGATCATGGATCTGCCGCCCCGGACACCGGGCGGCTTTCCGGACTCGATCGGTGCATTGTCCAGTGGCATCGTGCGCAATGCCGCCATGCACATGGGTGCCCGATCGGGAGCGAGAGCCGCACCCCTAGCTGTCTCAACGGCTGCTCCAAAGGCCATCCAATCGGTCCGCCCGATAGCGCGGGTAAAGCCCAGCCGCCCCGTCATGGCGAGCACCACTCCGGCCGTGCCACTTGCCTATGAACTGCACGACTGGATGCCGAAGGAGGGCGGCCGGCTCACCGATACGATCTACGAACCCTACGCGCTCCAGTCGATCGACATTCCCCGCGCAAAGCCGCATCCGACGCCGCTGGTGCAGTCGGCCGCAATGGCCGCCGTCGCGCCGCCCAAACCTTCCTATCGACCGCTTGTTCCTGACGCGATCATCGACGAGGGCCTGCTGTCGGACGCCCAGCTCGAAAGCGTCATCTATGCCGGCGAAGCCCATTCCGGCCATCTCACCGGCACCTGGACGGTTGACGAGACCTGCGACGTCGTCTCGGCCGCGCCAGAAGGTGCTGCGAACGCTGTGCGCTTCCGCCGTGGATGGTTTTTGGGTGACGGAACCGGGTGCGGCAAGGGACGGCAAGTCGCCGGCATCATCCTCGACAACT
The DNA here is from genome assembly GCF_040317725.1 of Mesorhizobium sp. M1396. Classification (NCBI taxonomy): domain Bacteria; kingdom Pseudomonadati; phylum Pseudomonadota; class Alphaproteobacteria; order Hyphomicrobiales; family Phyllobacteriaceae; genus Mesorhizobium; species Mesorhizobium sp. M1396. The sequence goes on from NZ_JAMYLA010000004.1 coordinate 122,698, forward strand.
GGCTGCAGGGCCGCCGCCGTGCGGTCTGGATTTCCAAGTCGGACAAATTGCTTGAAGACGCCCAGCGCGATTGGGCAGCCCTTGGCCAGGAAAAACTCCTCGTGCAGCCACTCTCGCGCTATCGGCAGGGCACACCGATCCGCCTTGCCGAGGGCATCCTGTTCACGACCCACGCAACGCTCCGCTCGCAGGAACGGGCGGGCAAGAAATCCCGGATCGCCCAGATTCTCGACTGGGTTGAACAAGAGGTGGGGACGGCCGAAGGCCCGACGGGGAACAGAAAAAAGTCAGCAGGAAGTGCCGAAAGACAGACGGGGATTAAAGAAAACCAGACAGGGATTGGAGAAAACCCGTCGGGGGCGAAAAAATCTTTCGATGGCGTCATCGTCTTCGACGAGGCCCACGCCATGGCCAACGCCGCTGGCGGCAAAAGCGAGCGCGGCGACGTCGCCCCGTCGCAGCAGGGGAGGGCCGGGCTGCGGCTGCAGCATGCCCTTCCCGACGCGCGCGTCGTCTACGTCTCCGCGACCGGTGCGACCGCGGTCGAGAACCTCGCCTATGCGCAGCGTCTCGGCATCTGGGGCAGCGAGGATTTTCCATTCGCCAACCGCGCCGAATTCGTCGCCGCGATCGAGGACGGCGGTGTCGCGGCGATGGAAGTGCTTGCCCGCGATCTCAAGTCGCTCGGTCTCTATGCGGCGCGTTCGCTTTCCTATGACGGTGTCGAGTACGACCTTCTCGAGCACGCGCTGACCGAGGAGCAGATCCGCATCTACAACGCCTATGCAGACGCCTTCCAGGTCATTCACAACAACCTGACCGCCGCACTCGAGGCGACCAACATCACCAGTGAGTCCGGCACGCTGAACCGCAACGCAAAATCGGCGGCGCGCTCGGCCTTCGAGAGCACCAAGCAGCGCTTCTTCAGCCATCTCATCACCTCGATGATGACGCCAACGCTGATTGGCGCGATCGAGCAGGACCTCGCCGACGGGCATGCGGCAGTCGTGCAGATCGTCTCGACCGGCGAGGCGCTGATGGAACGACGCCTCGCCGAGATCCCGACGGAGGAATGGTCGGATCTGCATGTCGACGTCACGCCGCGCGAGTATGTCGGCGGGTACTTGATGCACTCCTTCCCCACCCAATTGTTCGAGGAATACTCGGACGCCGAAGGCAATGTCTATTCGCGGCCTATCCACGACGAAGATGGCAACCCGGTTCAATGCCGGGAGGCTGTTCGCCGGCGCGACGAGATGATCGAAAAAATCGCATCGCTGCCACCGGTCGGCAGCGCCCTCGACCAGATCATCCATCATTTTGGCACCGACACCGTTGCCGAGGTGACCGGCCGCTCGCGCCGCATCGTGAAGAAGACCGGCCGAGACGGCATTGATCGGTTGGCCGTGGAAAACCGCCCTGGCTCGGCCAACGTCGCCGAGACCCAGAGTTTTATGGATGACGACAAGAGCGTACTAATCTTTTCGGATGCCGGCGGCACCGGCCGTTCCTATCACGCCGATCTCAGGGTCAGGAACCAGAGGCTGCGCAAGCACTATCTGCTCGAGGCCGGCTGGCGCGCCGACAACGCCGTTCAGGGTCTCGGTCGGACCCACCGCACAAATCAGAAGCAACCGCCGTCGTTCCGACCCATTGCCGCGAACGTGAAGGCTGGCAAGCGCTTCCTGTCGACGATCGCACGACGGCTCGACACGCTGGGCGCAATCACGCGTGGCCAGCGCCAGACCGGTGGGGCGGGGCTGTTCCGTGCCGAGGACAATCTGGAAAGCCCCTATGCACGGGCCGCACTTCGCCAATTCTATATGCTGCTGCACCAAGGCAAGATCGAGGGCTGCTCGCTCACGACCTTCGAGACGGTGACCGGGCTGTCGCTGACGACGGATGAAGGTGGTTTGCGGGACGAGCTGCCGCCAATCGCGACCTGGCTCAATCGCCTGCTGGCGTTGCGCATCGAAACCCAGAATCTGCTGTTCGAGGTCTTCGAGCAGCTGATGGCAGCCAAGATCGAAGGCGCCATCGCCGCCGGCAACTATGACAAGGGCCTGGAGACGATCACGGCGGAGAGCATCGTCGTCACCGATCGCCGCACCGTCTACGCGCACCCGATCTCGGGCGCGCAGTCGCATGTCCTGACCGTCGCGCGCAAGGATCGGGTTCGGCCGATCGGCCTCGTCGACGCACTGGCCATCGTCCGGGCGGAGCCGCAATCGGCTCTGCTGGTGAACGCCCGTTCCAGCCGTGCGGCGATCCGGCTGCCGACGGCGAGCCTGATGCTCGACGACGGCGCGATAGAGCACCGCGTGCGCTTGCTGCGGCCGACGGACGAGGTGCGCTTCGGTCTCGACGCCCTTGCCGAAACCCACTGGCAGCCGGCCGACCAAAAACTGTTTTGCGAGCTGTGGGACTCGGAAGTCGCGGCCGTCCCGGAGTTCACCACCAGCACCTTTCACATCGTGACGGGACTGCTGTTGCCGATCTGGCGTCGGCTGCCGGACCATGATTGTCAGGTCTACCGGATCCAGACCGATGCCGGCGAACGCATCATCGGCCGCCACATCGCGCCGACTCTGGTCGCGACCATGTTCCGCAATCTGGGGCTCGACGATGTACCCAAGCTCGCACCGGACGAGGCCTGGACCGGGCTTGTCGAGGGGCGGATCGGACTGCAGCTTGCCGATAGGCTGATTCTGCGCCGCAGCCGCGTCATGAACGACCACCGTATCGAGCTGATCGGCTTCACCGACGCCATGGTTCCGCGGCTGAAGGCGCTGGGGCTGATCGCCGAAATAATCTCCTGGAAGCTCCGGCTGTTCATTCCGACGAGCCCGCAAGGATCCGCCATCCTCGCCGCGCTCCTCGACCGCCATACGCTGGTTGAGGTCACCGACCGTACCTCGGCGGTTTGAGGGGAGGCGATCATGACCGCCTCGGCCTCCGAGCTGGCGCGCCGCCTTGGCGAACACGCCGAGGCGGTGTGCCGCGAATATCTCTGCAACGGCCATCGCTCCGGCAACTACTGGATTGTCGGCGATGTCCGCAACACGCGCGGCCGTTCCATGCATGTGCGGCTGAGGGCAAACGCCAAGGGCCCGGCGGGTAGGTGGGTCGACGAGGCGACGTCTGAATTCGGCGATCTGCTCGATGTCATCCGTGAAAATTGCGGCCTCGTCGAGTTCCGTGACATCGCAGATGAAGCGCGTCGCTTTCTCTCCATGCCGCTGCCACCGCCCCAGAACCAGTCTCAGCCCTTTGGCGCGCAGTGCCAGCCAGCCGCGAAACGCGGCTCCCCTGAGGCCGCGCGTCGCCTGTTCGCCATGTCCCAGCCGATCGCCGGCACGCTGGCCGAACGCTATCTTGCCGGTCGCGGCATTCTGCTTTCGACGCATGAGCGTGCCGTGCGCTTCCATCCCGACTGCTACTACAGGAATCTCGTTACGGGCGAGATGCATACACTTCCTGCGCTGATTGCCGCCGTGACCAATCTCGATGGGCAGATCACCGGCCTGCAACGCACCTGGCTTGATCCTTCGGGTCAAGGCAAGGCGCTACTCGCGGATCCACGCCGCTCGCTGGGGGATCTCCTTGGCAACCCAATCTGGCTAGGTCACCAACCCGGTGCGCCCGTACCGATCATGGCCGCGGGCGAGGGCCTCGAGACGATGGCCTCGCTACGGACTGTGATGCCGGCGCTGCCGGTGGCCGCGGCTACCTCGGCCAATCACCTCGCCGGCCTGAACTTCCCACCTGGCTGCCGTCGCCTCTACATCGCGGCCGATGCCGACGCCGCCGGCCGGCACGGCATCGAGCGTCTCAGCCAGCGCGCGGGCGAGTCAGGGGTCCTCGCCCTGGTGTTGCGGCCGCAGCTCGGCGATTTCAACGACGATCTGCGTCATCTCGGCCCGGCCCACCTCGCAGCATGGCTACATGATCAGCTCGTCCCGGAGGATGCCCGTCTCTTCCTGTCGGCCGGATGAACGGGCGGGGCGAGTAGCCGGGCAGGGGCGGTGTCGCCGGATAGCCTGCAGACATAGCGGCGCTCCACCAGAGAGGCCGCGCCTGCGGCCTGCCTGAGAGGCGACCCCTGCCATCCCCCGGTCACGGCCGCAACGGCTGCGCCGTCCGCCGCTCGCGCTCCGGCCTTCGGTGCGGCCGCGCCCGGGGCGCGGCCGGGATGCGCTGTCAGGCCGCGATGGGCGCGGCCACAACCGACGGAGACACGCCATGACCTACGAGCTTCCTTTCGACGACGCCTACGAGCCCTTCCACGCCTCCTCGCCTACCGACCGCGTCATCCTCGAACTGCAGATGTACGGCCATCGCCCGCATCAGGACGAACCCGATCCCCGGTCACTTCCCGACGACGAAGTGATCCGGGCTGGCCTCGCCGGTATCGTCGAGACGTTCGCCGGTATGCTCGGCGACACCAGGCTCGAGCCCGATCTTGACGACCTGCTCTGGTCCTTCGCAAACCTCTTCCACCGCGCCGCCGAGCGCGTCGCCCGGAGCCTCGACCGCAACGAGGAGGCGCAGCGCTCGAGCCAGCAGGAGCAGGACGGCTCGGAGGTGAAGTCCGTCGAGCTGGAGCGGCTCACTGCCGAGGGCATCACTTATATAGAGCGCCGCAACGTGCTCGAAATCATGCGCGATGAGGCCGCCGACCTCTACGAGGCACAAACCGGATCGGCATGGCGGCCGCGCACCGGCTCCAAGGTCAGCCACCAGGCGATGACCGCTTCGGTGATCGACTCTAGAGACTTCCTCGTCGCCCGCCGTCGCGCCGAAACCGAGGTGCTCGTTCCAGCCGGGACCAAGATCGCCTTCGCCGGCGGCCTCGACTGCAACGATCACGACCGGATCTGGGACGCGCTCGACAAGGCTCGCGAGAAGCATCCCGACATGGTTCTGCTCCACGGCGGCAGCCCGCGCGGCGCCGAGCGCATCGCCGCTTGCTGGGCCGAGAACCGCAAGGTCACCCAAATCGCCTTCAAGCCGGACTGGAACCGGCACGCCAAGGCGGCTCCGTTCCGCCGCAACGACCAGCTTCTCTCCGTGGTGCCCTACGGCCTGATCGTCTTTCCCGGCTCCGGCATTACCGACAACCTTGCCGACAAGGCGCGTCGGCTCGGCATCCCCGTGTGGCGGTTCGCGGAGGGCGGCGCGTGAGCGCCGTTTTCTTGCAAATCCAGAAAATCCAGATAATATGGAGATTGGTAAGGAGGCCAGCCATGCGCCAGTTCACGACCGGGGATCTCAACAAGCAGGTTGGCGACGTCACCGACGTTGCCAGCCGCGAACCCGTTATTCTCACCAAGCACCGGAAACCCCGGTTCGTGCTGATGAGCTACGAGCACTACGAACGGATGCGCATCGGCGGCGATCCCCGCCGCGCATACCATGTCTCCGAGATGCCAGAGGAACACACGGAACTCTTCGCCGCCGAGATCGACCGACTAGCGCGCGGGGAAGGATACGATGATGAGCGGTAGATTTCTGCCTGGTCAGGTGATCTCCTACCCGTATCTTTGGGCATGGCAACAGGAGCGCGGCGAAACGGAAGGCCGCAAGAGCCGGCCGACCTGCGTGGTCATCGCTGTGCGCGGCGCAAGAGACGGCCTGACCCATCTCGCGCTCCTGGCGATAACCACCCAGCCACCGACCAGCGATCGGGTCGGTTTGGAAGTCTCCGCTATCGAGTGCCGCCGCGCCGGTCTGACCGATCTCAAACGCTGCTGGATCGTGGTTGACGAATACAACTACGATATTGCCGAACGCTCCTGGTACATCGAATCCGACGGTAAGCCCCTCGGTCGTTTCAGCAAGGCATTCATGATGAAGATCGCAGGCGCCTTTATCGAAGCGCGCAGCGAGGGCCGCCGCGTCAGCCGTCTGGATTGACGTTCTCTTTTCGCGGCAGGGAGCATACCTCGGATCGGATCAGTCCGCCGTTTCCGCATGCCTGTACGCCGGTCCCAGGAACAGGAATGGCTTCGTCACGCAAATCCGGTGTCATGCTGCATTTCACCGACGTATGTCCATTCCAGCACAGGAACGCAACCATGGCCGCCACCGTAAATAGGAAGATATCCGTCTCGATGCGGTTTCGCGACGATGATCTCACCATCATCGACCGCGGCGCGGAGCTGCTCGGCGTATCGCGCACGGAGTTCATGCGGCGCGCAGCCCTCCAAAAGGCGCAGGCGGCCATCCTCAACGAAGCCGTCATCCGCGTCTCCCCGGAAGCCTATGACGCCTTCATGCAGGCGATCTCAGCCCCCGCCGCTGCGTCGCCGCCGAAGGCGGCCGTGCGGCTGCGCCGGTCCCCGCCCTGGGACCGCTAGGTGGCGCTTTCAGGCATCGAACTCCTCGACGACGCGCACCGCCTCGACAGCTTCGATTGCGGCAAGCCGGCGCTCGACGCTTGGCAGGCCGGCTTCGCGCGAAGGAACCAGGCCCGCGGTTTTACCCGCGTCCTGGTCGTTCACGACGAGGGAACAGTCGTCGGCTATTACGGCCTCGCGCCGGGCGTGATCCAGCCAAACAGCGCACCGCGCGCTATCCGCACCGGACGCCCGCCCGATCCGATCCCCTGCCTGCTGATCGGACAACTCGCCGTCGACCGCCGCTATACCGGACAAGGCATCGGCAGCGGCCTGGTCAAGGACGCGCTGCATCGCTGCGTCGCCGGCGCCGGCATCGTCGGCGGCCGCGCGGTGGTGGTGCGGGCGATCAACGCCGAGGCCGAGCGCTACTGGCAGAGCTGGGGCTTCATTCCCGCGCGGGACAATCCGTCGGTGCTCATGCGCTCGATCCAGGACGTGAGTCTCTGGCTGGCCGACAAAGGCCAGTAGCTCCGCGCGCGTAACGCCTCCGGCAGCGGCAGGGTCCGGGCGCGCCGGCCTGCGGGCGGCCGGGCTCTCGTCGCGGCCTCCCGCCGCTCGAGCCGGCTTCGCCGTCTCGGCCTTCGGGTGACGATCCCTCGCGCAGGGCCAGGGCGAGAGGGCGGCCGGCGCGGGGCGGGGGACGCGGAGAGAAGGGAAAGTCACCATGTCGATGATATTCATAGGTGGATCACGCGAGATATTCGAGCTGCCGGAACCTGCTATCGCTCGCATCGGCGCAATCGTTGCTGCCGAGGACGGCGTGCTGATTGGCGACGCGCCCGGAGCCGGTGCCGAGGTGCAGGGCCTGCTCGCGGGCTACGGCTACGAGCATGTCGGGGTCTTCCATGCCGGCAAGGAACCCCGCAACAATCTTGGCGACTGGGCTGCCTACCATGTTCCTGCTCCTGAGGGCGCCGAAGGATACTGGGTCCACGCCGCCAAGGACCGGGAGATGGCGCGGCGCGCCGACTTTGGCATGATGGTCTGGGACGGCGCATCACCCGGGACGGCCGTCAACGTGCTTCGGCTCGCCATCGCGAACAAGCCCTGCGTCATTTACGATCTGGCCAGAGGCAGCATGGCGATGACCTACAATGTGCAAGACTGGTGCGCCATGCTCCGCCATGCCGGTCCGGACATTCGCCGCCAAGCCGAAGCGCGCATGACGGCGGACGAGCGTCTGGCGCTGCCAGGATGATGTACGCCCGGTTCCGCCGACAGCCCGGCCGGTCCGATCCGATATGCTTGATCCGACCCCGCGCCGCTTACTCACTTTTATGAACGGCCGGAGCCGGCCCCTTTCGAGACCGGCCCACGCGCAGAGCCGCAGGGCGTTGTGCAGGACAATCATCTTGCCCGTCTCGCATCTGAAGCGGGTGCAGCGTGTCGTACATCCTGGCTTGCTTGGTCATTCAACCTGGCTGCGAGGCATCGCCACCGTGGGGCGTGAAGTTCGCTGCCAGCCGGCTTCGATCTCGAAACCGCTGTGCCGCCATACCGAACGCGCAAGGCGGTTCACGCGCCATGCTGCTGTTCGATGTGTTGGCGATGCCGACGACATGACCCGAGAGGCTGGCGGGGTAAGCCTGTTCCTTCGATCCGGCAGCGTTGCGTCGGCCAAGCGATGGCGGCCTGAGTTCTTTTCCATCTGCCGCATCCGGGGCCATTCCCGTTTCATGTCGCCTTTGTAGACGACCGCCTGCTTTGTGCGGTCAACCCCCGTTGGGGGTACACTCGGCGAAAATTCAGGAAAATTCGATTTCTGTTTTTGTCCGCGGGCAGGCGAAGGGCCTGCCCGCTATTTTTCGGCAAACAGAATTTTCCAGAATTTTCGCCGAGATGACCGCAGCAGGACGGCCCTCTCCTTTGGCGCCATCGGGAATGGTCCCGATGCAACCGAAGGAGAACTACCATGGCCACCACGATCGCAAACCTCACCACCAAGGCCGACGGCTCGATGGAAGGCGTCTTTGCCACGCTCCGGGTCAACGCCCCGATCACCCTCATCCCGAACACCAACAAGTCGCGCGAGGACGCGCCCGACTACCGGATCGTCAACAAGCGCACAGGCTTCGAGATCGGAGCCGGCTGGCACCGCATCTCCCAGCGTTCGGGCGAGGAGTACCTCTCGGTCAAGCTGGAAGCCCCCGAGATCGGCGTGATCTTCGGCAATCTTGCACCCGCCCCGGGCGGCGAGGAGAACAAGAAGGTCATCCTCTGGAACAACCCCCAGTGAGGCATCGGTGGCCGGCCCCGCAAGGGTCGGCTCGCCACCGGCAAAAGGAGGTTGCAATGAGCCGCTACACCATCACCGTCACTGGCACCGCCACCAGACAGGGCCGCTCGGATCCAGACGCTGTCATCGGTTACGACCCGCCGCTTCGGACCTATTTCCTGCAGGCGTTCCCCCACGACGTGACCGACGACCCGGCGCTCTGGCTCGGCACCCACGATCACGCGTTCGAGACGCTGCAAGATCTTCACGACGCAGCCGTCGCTCACGGCTATTGCTTCATGCCACTGCCGGCGGTTGTCGCGGCGAAACTCATCAAAGACAAGGTGCCTGTTGCTAGCCCGGGCGCCCCGCGAAGGAGATCTGGCTGAATTCCTGAAACGCCTCAATGAGCCCGGCTAGGCGAACGCGCCCAAAAGGCCGGTGACGGATCGCTCCGTCGCCGGCCTTTTCTTATGCAAAGCGTGGCTGAAGACCAATGCCTATCGGCCGGTGCGGACGGTCGACAGGCAGACGGGCGGGAGCGCTTAACCGAGATTTCCGCGATCGCGGAATTGCGAGAACGCCCGTCGACAGACCCAGCATGGCGGCAAGCTGTTCGCGGCGAGCCCGCGCATCTCGCGGCTTTTGGGCGTTTGCTTGCTGAGCTTCTTTTCCATTTCACCGAAAGACACAACCCGTTGAAGCCAGGCCTGCGGAACATCGGCTTTTCAAAACCTCGTTCATCCGTTTCGACGGACCCTGATTGACGGCGGCTGTGGTGCTTTTTGGTTCTCGCCATGACCTTTTGCTACCCCTGGTGCAGCAATTCGCCGCTGTCGATCATGCGCAGGTTCATGTCGGCGGGGGTCTTGATGAGCAGTTGGGCATTGAGAACATGCAGGTCACGCGGCTCGGTGCAGGCCAGCCAGGCGCGAAGCTTGTAAAGACCGGGGTGAAGATCGGCGCCAAAGATGAAGGAGACGCTTTTTTGCTCTCTGGCCGGCATCGGAATTTCACCATGCTGGGAGCCGATCGAGCGATCTTCGAGCCACAGCGAGGCTATGCAGCCGGCATTGACAAAAACGTTGGATCCGGTGGTGGCGCGGTATTCGACGGCGAGTTGCGTGCGGCCGGGTTCTGCGACCTTCAGCCAGCCCTGGAGTTCGACTGAGGTGAGGCCGGTGTAGAGCACACCTTTGCGCGACAGTTCATTGAGGGGAATGGCGCCGCCGATATAGACAAAGCTGCCGACGCTGTCGGCAGGGATCTCTGGAAGATCGTCTTTTTTGGCCGGCGCAACCCGGGCGATGGCGAGCGCGCCCCGCTGGTAACCTTGGCTGGCACCGGCTTCGGAGGAAGCCTGCTTCTTCGCGCCATCGTTTCCGGTGGCGGGCAAGCTGCCGTTGCTCTTTGCCGACGCACCGTCCTGTCCGGGGATGCCGAGATGCTCGATAATTCGATCGAGTTTTTGCTCGATGCGGTCCAATTGCTGCTGGTTTGCCTGCTGGTCTTGCGCCAAGGCAAAGCCGGAGCCCTCAACGAAACTCAACGCTGCGATTGCAATGCCGAGCGCCAGCCTGCCCACGCTTTTTCTTTGCATCATGGGGATGATCCTTCCTACGGTACGGTTCCAAAATCGTCGTGCGGCGCGGGCGCCACCTTTATTCCTTGCAGCGGCCGGCCTGGAGCGACAGCAGGCGTATGGTCTTGAGCCGGCTCCGAGGTTGATCCAGGCGCGGGCGGTTGGGTCCGCGACCCTGCGGCTGTAGATGCATTGCCCTGTTCGAATTTTTCCGAAGTCGACGTCGGCGTGCCGGCGTTCTTTCCAGCGCCGGCAACGGGGCCGTCGCGATTGCCGGCGACATCCCGAACAATACTAATAGCCAGAAAGATCAAAGCCAGAACGGCGGCGATCGTGGCATAGCGGAACAGCGGATCGCGCCGGAACAGGGCGGGAACAAGTTGGAGCCAGCGCACCAGCGTGGCTCGCACAGATGAGAGGAGGGTTTGAGCCGTCATGTAGTTGATCCCTGCCGCTCGTGTGATGCTATCGCCGCCGCAATGTCACCTGGCTCGATGGTCATGATGGCGTCGCGGCCAGCACTGCCGATGCCGTGGGTAGCAAGACGCATGGCTTGCGCCTCGCGCGTGCTTTCCCAAAGCGTGCGGATTGCGCGGGCATTGCCGAAATCGTCTCCACGCTCTGGTTGGATGCGGACGCAGGCAAGGTTAGCCGAGTTCTCGGCCGGGGCGTCGAGCACAAAGCCTTCACGGTTGGCGAGGTTGCGAAAAATCCCCGCCAGCTCTTCAGCCGAATAGTCCTCGAACATTATTGTCCTGGTGAAGCGGGAGCGCAGGCCGGGATTTGCTTCGAGGAAGCGGCGCATTTCACCGGTATAGCCGGCGGCGATGACACACAATCGATCCCGATGATCCTCCATCAGCTTCAGCAGCGTGTCGATCGCCTCGCGGCCAAAATCGTTATTTTGGCCCTCGGGGGCCAATGCATATGCTTCGTCAACGAACAGCACGCCGTCGAGCGACGCCTCGACCGCCTCCCGTGTCTTGATTGCGGTCTGTCCGATATAGCCGGCGACAAGCTGGCTGCGGTCGACCTCGACGACATGGCCGGATCTGAGCAGGCCGAGTGCGAAAAGAATCTCGCCCATAAGACGCGCCGCCGTTGTTTTTCCGGTCCCTGGATTGCCGAGGAAGATCAGGTGCAGGCTTGGGGGTGCGGCGTTGATGCCGTGGCGCCGACGTTCCTGCTCGGCCTGCAGCACCGCGACCAGCTTCTTGACCTCATCCTTGACGGAGCGCCACCCGGTCATGGCGTCGAGTTCGGCCAGCACGTCATCGAGCGGCCGATGTCTTGCTGCACGGATCGGCAGAGCCGGTTTCCGTTCAACGCCTGCTTGCGCGTCCCATTCACCCTTCGAGAATTTCGGCGATACCGGCACGCCATGCTTTGCAGCATGCGCCAGCCGCCAGCCCATGACGATAACCGCGACGATAAGAATGACGCCGGAATAGGTTTCCAGCAGGGCGAGCACGACGATCAGGACGGCAAGGCCAGGGATAATCGGGGCCAGAATGCGCTGCATCTCTTGCCGCCTCAACCCGACGCGGCTTGGGGCGCGAAACGGTTCCGCTCGACCTTGGCGACCATTTCCGGCCTGCGGAAATAAATCGCTCTGCCGCAGCGCAACGGCTTTCGGCCCTGGACGAAGACGAACTGCTCGTCGGCTCTGGCATCGGCAAGAATTTCGGAGACGGTCGCCAACCGTCTGCCACGCTCGGAGCGCTGTTCCGAGGCGCCGGTCGAGGCGGTGCCGATCTCGAGCGGCTTTGCGCTTTTTCCCCGGTTTTTTGTCTCGGAGTTCAGCACGACGCCATGTTCGCCCAGCGCTTCGGAGACAGCGCGGGCCTGTTCGAGCGAGCCGATCGCGGCGTAGGATCGCCAGGAAGCGCTTTCGAACCAGGCGCTCTTGCCGCCATCGCCCCATTGTTCGCGCAGCTGGCCTTCGGACTGATAGAGCATGACCAGCGTAATGCCGTATTTGCGGCCGGCATCGCGGGCGCGGGCCAGTGAGGTCATGTAACCGAGGCGGGCGACCTCATCGAGTAGGAAGACGATACGCCCGCCCGGCAAGACGCCGTCGGCCTCATAGACGGCATTGAGCAGGGATCCGACAACGACACGGGCGAGCGCCGGCGTCGATTCCAGCACCTTCATCGGGATGTTGATAAAGAGGTCGAGCTTGCCGGCGACCAGATCAGCAGTGCGAAAACTGTTACCCGACACCAGTTTTGCGTAGGCGGGATTGGCGAGCCATTCGGTTTGCTCGCTCATGTTGCCGTAGACGCCGGAGAACGTCTCGGCGACCAGCCCCATCAACTGGCCTGCGAGATGGCGGGCGCGATGCGAGGAGGAGTGTTCAAAAATGCGTGCTAGCTCGTTCCGCATTTTTGCCTCCGGCAAGGCGAGCCGTTGCGCCAGAGTGACGAGATTGCGTTTGTCGTCGGACAGATTTTTGTCGAAGACGATGTCGGAAAGCAGGGTCTCGACGATGGCCTTGCCACGGCCCTCGAAGAAGGCCTTGCCCGAGGCGCCGTGCGGCGCATCACGGGTGGCGGTGTGTTTCTCGCCGCAGATCCAGTCGACGACCGAGCGGATGTCGCCATCGATGAGCGGCGAACTTTTTGTCAGCCAGTCGAGCGCGTTGAAGGCTCCGCTGCCCGTCATCGGATCAATTGAGATGACACGCCGGCCCATCGCCGTGCGTGCGCCCGTCAGCATCGGCGCCAGCTCGGAGGAGGGATCGAGGGTGACAATTGAGGCGCGCCAGGTGAGCAGCGTCGGCACGCAGACGGAGACGGTTTTGTAGGCGCCCGAACCGGCGAAGACGAGGCCGTGGGTGCCGCCCCAGGAGAGATCAAAGGTGAGTAAAGGCGACTTGCCACCCTTGCCCCATGTTTTTGGATCGCGCGGATCAAACTTTTGTCCGCGCCGGGCCGGCGCATCCTGATCGACGCGGTAGGCTTCGCCGATGACGACGCCGCAGCGCGGATTGGCTGTCGACTTGGCCGAACCACCGAACAGGTTTTGTGACTCGCGAATGTCCATCCAGTCCGCGTGGCCAAAGATGTCAGAGGAGGCACGCTCAACCGGCTTGACGCTTTGGGCGTGCAGCGATTTTCCCATCAGCATCCTGACGCCGGCCGTGGTCGCGAGAAAGCCGACAACCCCGGCATAAAAGATGGCCATGTCGGCTGCGTTCAAAATGGCGGACCAGGCAAAGTCTGATCGGTAGCCGAGCAGTCGTGTCGCTTCCGGCCAGACGGTGAAAACCGTTGCCGCGGCCATGCCCAACACGCCGGCGATGGCAGTGAGGGGCAGCACCATGCCGGATCGACGCAGCAGCAGAGCCGCCGCCATTGTAATGGCCGGCCCGAGTAGCGCGATCGATGGCCATGCCGCGTAACCAAGTCTGTAAATCACCGATGCCGGCGACAGACCCGTGCGATGCCAGTCGAGCAAGGCGCCGCCCCACAGAGCATGCGCGTAGCGCCAGGCCGGGTACCAGATGACGAGCGGCAGGATGGCGAAGGTTGCCTTGAACAGTGTCTTGACGAGATCATAGGACAGCCGCCCGAACATTTTTTTGGCTCCTCGGCGTCGGCGCTATGAGCGTTCAGACTTCCTGCCGCGATCCGGCTCCCGATTGGACGGCGCGGTGGAATGAACGCGGTGTAGGGTGCCGTTCTGCTCCGCGGCCAATGCTGCGACGGCGTCGTGTTCCGCCAGTCCTTCCCAGTGCTGCATGACTTTGTTCCAGCGCAGGCCGGCGCCGCGCAGGCGGGTCGCGAATGGGGTCGGCAGCGGAGCGGGGAAGGTGAGGGTCAACGGTTCGTTTGTTGCGCCATTGCCGATTGTTTCTCCAGCGAGCGCGGTTTTGCCAGCCTTGATCCACTCGGTAATTTTTGCGCTGTTGCCCGCGTCATTGGCAAGCGACAACAAGCCACCATAAAGGGCCGCTTCCTCTAGGTCCAATAATCCGGCCCGTTCGACGAGGGTTCCGGCTTCAACGAGGCGGCGGGTGCGCTGCTTGCGTTCGTCCGCCTTGAGTTTTGCTTCCTGCTCGGCGAGTTTCGCCCGCTGCTGTTCCAAGCGGCTCATGCGTTCGGCAAGCGAGGTGCGGGCCATGACGAGAATCTCCGTCTTTTCTCCGTCCGCCAAGCCCGAGGGGACTTTGCCAGCCGTGGCGCGTCTCTTCAACCCCCTTTTGTATATGCCGGCGGATGCAACCGGGACCTTCGGCGTGTTCCGCCGCTATGGGGTCTGCCACATCGCCAATTGATTGTCGATTCACGGTCTGTGGATTATTGCAGACGCAATATGCATTCTTCGAATGCTTGCTTGCGGCGGCGCGCTGGTGATGGCATTCTGCGGCAATGGCCATCGCTTTCGCACGTGCCCGATACATCTCACGCTCCGACGGCGGCAGCGCGGTGCGCTCGGCCGCCTATAACGGCCGCGAGGCACTCAAGGCGCAGCGCACCGGCGAGGTGTTTTACTTCAAGCACCGCGAGGCGCCTGAGCATCATGAGGTGCTGTTGCCGGAAGGCGCGCCGTCAGAGCTGGCGTCGAGCGATGCGCTATGGAACGCGGCCGAGGCCATGGAAAAGCGCAAGGACGCGCAACTGGCGCGGGAACTCGTCTTGGCGTTGCCGGCCAATCAAGAGCTTGATCACGACGACCGGGTGGAGCTGGCGCGGTCGTTTGCGCAGGAACATTTTGTCTCGAAGGGGCTGGCGGTGCAGCTTGACGTCCATGCGCCGCATGGGGCGGAGAGCGAGGGCGAGCGGGCCAATTATCATGCGCATTTGTTGATCACGACGCGGCGGCTGGGCGAGGGCGGGTTTGCGGCGAAGAAGGCGCGCGATCTCGATCCGGTGATCAAGCGGGGCGGGGGACGGGCGATCGTGGCGGAGGGCGAAGCGTGGGGCGCGCTGTGGCGCGATCATCAGAACCGCTATTTTGCCGAACAGGGGCTTTCGATCCGGGTGGATGCGACCAGCGCGGTGCCACAGGAACACATCGGACCGATCCGCATGCGCACGCCGGGCGCGGAGGTCAATGTGCGGGCCGAGCATATCAGGCGGGCGAACGAAGAAGCGGCGCGCGATCCTGAACATGTGCTCACAGTGCTCACGCGCAACCAGGCGAGTTTTTCCGAGTACGATCTCGACCGGCATCTGAAAAAGCACATTCGCGATGAGGGCGAACGGGCGGAGGTTAAGGGCAAAGTGCTCGGGCGTGACGATGTGCTCGCGCTGCATGACCGGGATACAGGCGAGAGTGCAGGACGCTGGACAACGCGGGCGGTGCGCGACCAGGAGGTTTTGGCGCTTGCCGATGCACGGCGCGTGGCCGGAGGGTCCCATCGCGATGTCGGGGCAAGGGCGCGCGAGCGGCTCGTGTCCGTGCAGGAATTGCGGCCGGATCAGTTGTCTGCGTTCGATCATGCGACGGGGTCCGGGGGGCTAAAAATAATTGAGGGGCGTGCCGGGACGGGAAAGAGTTTTGCGCTTGGTTCGATCCGCGATGCGCATGAAGCGGCCGGCTATCGCGTGGTCGGCCTCGCGCCGACCAACGCGGTGGCGCAGACGATGAAGGAGGACGGGTTTGCTCGATCATCGACCGTTCATGCCGAACTGTTCCGATTGAAGAACGGCCGCGCGCAGTGGGACCATCGTACGCTGGTTGTTGTCGACGAGGCAGCGATGATGGACGCCAAGGTGACCGGCGAGTTGTTGCGGGAAGCGCGGCTTTCGGGCGCCAAGGTTGTGCTGGCCGGCGACGACCGGCAGCTCGGCTCGATCGAGCGCGGCGGGCTGTTCACAGAGCTGAAGAAGGAGCACGGATCGTCCGAGATCACCCAGGTCACGCGTCAGAAGGTCGACTGGCAGAGAGAGGCGGCGCGCGATCTTTCGGACGGTCGCTTCGAAGACGCGCTGCGAGCCTTCGCGCGAAACAAGGCGGTGGTGTGGACGTCGAAGCAGGATGAATTGCGAGAAAAACTGGTCGAGCGGTGGGCCAGGGATGCTGCTTCGAATCCGTCGGCATCGCGGTTCGTGTTCGCCTACACCAACAAGGATGTCGATGCGCTGAACAAGGATCTGCGCGCGGTGCGTCGCGAGCGTGGTGAGTTCGGTGAGGATTCTGTGTTTACGACCAAGCACGGCGAGGCTGCATTCGCTGTCGGCGACCGGGTGCAGTTCACGGATACGCTGAAGGGCGCCGGCATCTACAACGGCAATGCCGGCGTGATCACCAGCATTGACCGGAACTTTGGCCGCATCAGTGTCTCGCTCGATGCAGCTGCGGGCCGGGAGGGCAGGAAGGTCGAATGGTATGCTTCGGAGTTCAATGGCTTCCGGCACGGTTATGCCGGCACGATCTACAAGGGCCAGGGCAAGACGCTTGACCACACCTATCTCATGCACACGCATCACTGGCGCGCCGCCTCGAGCTATGTCGCGCTGACTAGGCAGCGTGAGAGCGCGACGATCTTCGTAGCGACGCAGACCGCCCGGGATTTGCGGCAGCTCGCCCGGCAGATCGGTCGCAACGAGATCAAGTCGGCGTCAGTGGCTTATGCAACACGCGACGAGTTCAGCGCGGAACAACGGGCGAAGCTGGACGAGGAACGGGCGGCGGAGAACGCCCGGCCAGTGTCGCAAGTTGGGAAAGCTCACCAAAGCAGGGAACAAGAGGAGCAGCCGATGGCTTCAGTTGTTGAAGAAGCACGGGTGGACATGCGTCAGGCTGATCCGCGCACACCGGAGATGCAGTCCGGCGCCATTGCCAAGGACGCGGAGGGCCAGCGTCGGCCTGAGCATCGAGGCGGGACGCCTGAGCCCGTCGTGGCGCAGAAGTCAAAAGAGGCAGGAGGCAGCGATCGTCCCGGGTCAGCCGATGATCGGGTCGTAGCAAGCGGAACCGAAGATCGGCAGGCTGTTCCAAATGGCAGAAATGAAGAGCGGTCGCGCAGCACCGCAGCCGGCCGGCCAGCGGACGTCAGGGTACTGATAGCTGCGTTCCAGGATGTGGCTGCTGGTGGCGTGCGCCGCGACAGCCTTGGGCGATCGATCGACGAAAAAAGCATCGCCGCTGCTGTCAGTCGCGATGCGGATGTACAGCGCGAGCGCGAGGCTCGCTCAATCTATCTGGAGACCGCCTACCGTGATCCGAAATCGGCGGCGCAGCGTCTCGACGAGATCATTGCTCGAGACGGTCCGACAAGTGCTGCACAACGGATATCGGCGGACACCAGCTTGGTCGGCGAGCTGCGAGGCAGGGAAGGGTTCTTCGCCGGTGCCAGGGCGCGGGAAGAGCGGACCGCCGCTGAACAGGCTGCCGCCGCGATTGGCCCGAACATTGTCCGGACCGCCGAGTTCGAGAACCGAGCCGAACGATCCTATCGCACCCAGGTCGAAAAGCAGCTCAAGGCTGACGCGGTTGAGGTGAGAGATGTTTCTGATCGGGCGAAAGCTGCCCTGGAAAAAATTGCAATGGCCAAGGATGATCGCGAGCGGGCCGAAGCCTTCAAGGCGGTGTCAGCCGATCAGGAGGTCAGACGGGAGATCGCCACCTTCAAGAAATCGATTGAAGTCCGTTTCGGTGAAGACGGCGCACGCGAAATCGCTCGTGCGACAGCCTCGGGCAAATCGTTTGAACATCCATCCGTGCGGAAATCCGATCAGGTCAGGTTGGGTGAGGCCGCGGCTCTCTATTCCGCAGCCCGATCGGGTGAAGTCGCGTCCAGACAAGAGGCCGAAACTGAACGTCTTGCAGCGCGCGAATCTCAGTCGACACGGCTGAAGCAGTAGGGAAGCGCCGTGGGGCCGGCTGCGTTATCCCGTCGGCGTCGCAGGCCGCGGCGAATGACTACTCTTTAAGCAAGGTGGTCGTTCATTGTCACAAATGGGCCCGGTACAGTTCAGAGCTGCAGATCAGCATTCGGGGAGTTGCCAAAGATGCTCTTGTACTCTCGGCCGAACTGAGAGGGCTGAGGTCGCGCCATGCACCTTCAGGAGCCGGGCGACCTCGGCCGGCTTGAAATCGTCGTTGACGAGCTGTCGCGCATGCGCGACCTGGTTGGGGGAGGGACCGAACCACATCCCGCGCGCCCTGGCCGCGATCCGGCGCGGAGCCATCAAATAGCTCAAACTTCGCTAAAGTCGTAGCGAAACCCGCGAACCTCCCAAAGCTCTGACAGGGTCGGGGTTTCTTTCAAAAAACGAAGAACCTTCCGAGCCGCGATCAAATTGAAGGGGAACATTCCAATAGATGAGTGCCCACAATTCAGCCGCACGACCTCAGGTGGAAGATTGCACTTCGCCAGCAACTCAATGAGACGCTCAGAGCCTCCTGGGCGCGCAACCGTATCGTCCTTACCGAGCAAGAACATCAAATCCAGACGAGGACGTGTAAGGCCGAAAAGATGCTTCTCTAAATCGATGAGACCCCAAGCGGTTCTTAGCCCTTCCAGTGACATGGACGATTCAATACGACCACGTAAGGCCGTCATGGTCTCCGCAGTCCAGACGAGATCAGCAGGGCTTCCCGGCGATACCATGAGAACCGCCTTATCAACCTTCTGCTCTTGGGCAGCAACGAGACCCGCAACAGTGCCACCCAAACACATCCCTACAACCGAGATTTTCTGATACCCCTGACTATAAAGCCAACGAACAATCTTACGACCATCTAGGACAGCCTGTCTCATCGACTGGACGGTGCGCCCTAAATTCGCGTTGAAAAGTTTTTCCTCCGAATAGTCATTCGAAGCTCGCCCAAAATGATACGGAAGTGTAGCTTCAATAACCGTTATGCCCTTTCTAGCGAAGTATTTGGAAAATCGCGGATACCGGTTCCGAGCATACCAATGATGAAACACAACAAGCGCATGTTGTTTAAATCCACTGTCGGTAACAACGCATTCGAACGTATTGTTCGCCTGATCTTCAGTTGAAATATCAGATTGGAAGATAACACTATCCGATTCTTCCCTTAACGGAACAGCTGGAAATATCGTCGCGAAAAACATCTCGCCCTTGGAAATTTCATTGAAGACCAATGCGTCAGAGCCATCGCGAGAAAATGGAATCGCCTTATCATGAATACGCCTCTGGCGTTCTAATGATCTCAGAACGTGCTTACGATCATAACGGCGCGCTAGATAACGGAACATTTTCTCTCCTTTCTTGCAGGTCGGAAACCTATCATCATAAAACCAATGCTGAAGTCCCGCCGTACTTCATTCACTCGACAAAGGCGGCTGGCCATCCCTCCACACTATTTAGCGCCCGATAAAGGGTTGCTCGATGCACCTTCAGGAGCCGTGCAACCTCAGTCACTGGCTTGTCTTGGGCGATGAGCTGACGGGCGTGCGTGACCTGGTCGGCCGATAGGGCAGGGGAAGGACCGAACCGCACTCCACGTGCCCTGGCCGCGATCCTGCCCGCTGGTGCGCTCCACGATCAAGGATCGCTCGAAATCCGCAACGCCGGCGAACACGGTCAACACCATGCGGCCGGCCGGCGTCGTCGTGTCGGCCCATGGCTCGGCCAAAGATCGCAAGCCGGCCTCGGCCTCGCTGATCCGCTCGGCAATATCGAGAAGGTCGCGCGTCGATCGGGCGAGGCGGTCTAGCCTGGTGACCGTCACCACGTCGCCGGGGCGCAAATGGTCGAGGAGCTTCACAAGCTCGGGCCTGTCTCGCTTTCCCCCGGAAACCTTTTCCTCAAAGAGGCGAATGCAGCCGGCCGCGCCAAGCGCCGCGTGCTGCTGGTCGAGGTCCTGGCCCTGGGTGTAGACCCGGGCATAGCCAATCATCATCGTGGCGGGTTTCCTCGCAAGTTATGTCGCAAGGACAATTACCACTTGCGACAAAGACATGCGACACAAAAACCCCCTGATTTTCAGGGGACGGCCGATCTGTCGCAGGTTTTAGGAATTATGCGAGGTAGCAACGATCTGCCTAAGAAGCTGCGCGAAATGGTTGGAACCAAGACGTCCACCCCCCCCCTTGTGCACATCTATAATTTGGGCAACGACCAAATTATAGATGGGCATCACTGCTAGCCCTTGTCCCCGATCCCAACGCGAAATAAGCATCCGCCCCGAACGGACCACCAGACGGTGCAATCCACCATAGATAGCCATATCTTGATCCATGAGACTGGAACAACCTGCTTTTCGAGCCACTGGCCACCATTGAGGAACAACAAGCCGAAGCGCGCGAGATCGCAAGCAGACAGGCGAAATGTATGTGCCCGATGGTCTGACGATGAAACTTGGCGTGGATCCTCGGCCATTTTTTCGGCCTCGATGCTCGGCCGCTGCGCCTGGCGTCGGCCCGAGTTTGCTCGTGCGTCGACTCCCTGTCCGGACGTAGCTCGATCTCGCTCCGGACGCCCATTTGCTCCGCAATCCCGCGCCGCTCAGAAGCGTTCAGAGTCTTCCGTCCAGTTTTATCGGGCGGTGAGGTGATGGTTGGTAATATCGATCCGTCGTATCGAGACTTAGAGTAAGAGTGACCGCCAGAACACTTGATCTAGTTCCTCTAGGTGATTGCTCGAAGACTCGAAACGCGAGCTATTCATACTTTGAATAGTGGAGAAATATTAACTTACACTGGTGAAAGTCGCATAATCTATCTTATGGAACTCGATTTTATATCGACATATCAATAACTTGGCCCCTGGTTATAGCGTGTGACAAGCCCGTCTTAGGGGTGCTTTACGGCGAGATTCGGCGAAATGGTCCATCTGGGTTCTCCTAGTTGCAGGGTTTCAGTCAAACCGTCCGGAGGCGAGTGGATCGCTTGCCGGAAAGGTCTCCAGGAGACCCTCGCCCAGGCGTTCATTCTCGCGCGGGCACGGCTCGTATAACCCGGCGCGCTTCTTGACGTCGCCGGGCAGCAGACCTTTGTAGCCCGCAACAGCGTCCTCAGTCGATTTTTGATCGACCATCTTGGCACGATTGTCTCTCCTCTTCCGGTTGACGGCGTTTGATCCGCATCTGAGCGCGGTCACGAGAAATCGGCCGCGCATGCCCTCTCCGTATTGCACGATC
This sequence comes from Mesorhizobium sp. M1396, assembly GCF_040317725.1. Taxonomy (NCBI): domain Bacteria; kingdom Pseudomonadati; phylum Pseudomonadota; class Alphaproteobacteria; order Hyphomicrobiales; family Phyllobacteriaceae; genus Mesorhizobium; species Mesorhizobium sp. M1396. Next base: position 143,960 of record NZ_JAMYLA010000004.1, read on the forward strand.
CGGCCACTCCGGCGAACGGCACTCAATTCATTAAGCGTTCGTCCCAGGCCCGAAATCTACAATAACCTCAGCGTCGGCAGGTGCTCAGATCTGCTTCCCCCGGTTGGTGGGCGGCCGTCCTGAAGGATGACCCGCATAGAATAGGAGGCAGACAGATGACGAACTCCAAAAATGCGATAGAGCGCGAGGTGATCGAGTCCAAAGTGGATTTTGACACCGTCGTGGAACGAATTTTTGAGAGAATTGGACGAACGGATCGGTTGTCGTTGGAAGAGATTCTCGCCGAAAAAGACTTTCTTCGGTTTTCAGAGCGGATCAAGTCGACGATCGGATCGTCTGGCTTAATGGAGTTCGCGACTTATGACCTGGGCGACGCGCTCGGCAAGGATGGGAACCCCGCAGCCTATAGAATAATCAGGATCGTCGCTGGCAACCCGCTTATCATGCGTCAGATGGTTGCTGCGGTTCCACATGCGGGCTCATATGCCCCCGTGACGATCTTGATTTACGAGGAGGGCGGCTTAGTGAAGCTGGCCTATGATCGAATGGAAAGCTGCCTGCAGAGTTATTCATCCGAGCCGGCCCTCGAAGTCGCGCGAGCGCTCGATCAGAAGGTTTTGAATATCCTCGTCGAGGCGGCTTCGTGACGTCTTGGGGAAAGCTGGCCGGGCGGAAAGTACCGATAGATACAATTTTTCCCCTCGGGTATTTGACATGGTTCGCCCAGTTTCGATCGCGAACTGGAGAACGCAATGGAGCAACCTACAACATATCTCGCATGCCAGGCCGTCTCGCCTGGAAAACTGGAGTTCGTGCGCAAGGAACTCCGCAATCCGCCGGCCGGCTTTGTCCGTGTCAGGGTTGAGGCCTGCGGCGTGTGTCACTCGGACGGCGCAACCGTCGAAGGTGCCTTCCCCATCCAGTGGCCGCGCGTGCCGGGCCACGAAGTTGTCGGAAAAATCGATGTGGTCGGCGACGGCGTCGAAGGCTGGCAGTCCGGACAGCGCGTTGGCGTGGGCTTCCTGGGTGGGAGCTGCGGCCACTGCTCACAGTGCCGTTCGGGCCATCTCGTTAATTGCGAGAACCAAGAGTTCACCGGCATTCAACTGGATGGCGGCTACGCGGAATATATGATTGCAAAGGAGACAGGCCTCGTCCTCATTCCCGACGACCTCTCCAATGTAGAGGCCGCACCGCTCCTTTGCGCGGGCCTCACCACATTCAGCGCTCTGCGCAATTCGAATGCACGGCCTGGTGATCGGGTCGCGATCTTTGGTATCGGTGGCCTCGGTCATCTTGCGGTCCAATATGCACGTCGCATGGGGTATGAGGTGGTTGCGATCGGAAGAAGTGAAGCCGTCGGCGCCTTGGCCATGAGGCTTGGCGCACACCACTACATCGACTCGTCGAAGCGCAATGTCGCAGAGGCGCTCCTTGAGCTCGGCGGGGCTGATCTTGTGCTCGCCACGGCATCAGGCGGCGCGGCTGCAAAGGATACAATCAAGGCAATTCGTCCCCGCGGTCAGATTATCGTGCTCGGGGCCACGCCGGAGCCGGTCGAGGTTCCCACCAACGTGCTTCTGTTCGGAAGCAGATCGATCCAAGGCGCCCTGACGGGCGATCCGGGCACGAGCGAAACGACGTTGAAGTTCAGCGCGCTCCAGGGCGTCAATGCAATCATCGAAGAGATGCCGCTCGCAAGCGCGATCGACGCCTACGCGAAGATGATGGCCGGTCGGGCGAAGTTCCGCATCGTCCTGACGATGTGATTCTTTGCATCTGCCGGCGGATATTCCCTCGGCAAACGTATGTAGGCGACGCCGCCGATTCATCCCGCCGGCGTCGCCTCTTTCTATCGTCCGATGCCCTCTCACGTGCGAGTGAGTACCGCTGTCGAGCCGCAGGTAGCGGATCGTACAATCGCGTCCCGATCACGCACCGTATTTTCGAAATCGAGCGCTCATGGTCGTGGGCAATTAGCCATCTTCAACAGTTGGGGCACTTTGATGAGTGAGAAGGATCCAGAGGGCATCGTTCGATATGACGCGCCGGCGGGCGGGTGGGGTGCCTTGAAGGCCCTTGCTCGCACGTTGAAAGAGCAGCAGGTGGTATTTAGCGGCGTTCACGCTCTCTTGCGGGCCAATCAGCCAGATGGCTTCGATTGCCCCGGCTGCGCTTGGCCCGATCCCAACCACACCTCGGCATTCGAGTTTTGCGAAAATGGGGCGAAGGCGATAACGTGGGAATCCACGAAAAAGCGAGCCGATCCCGGGTTTTTCGCAAGTCACACGGTTTCCGAGCTGTGGACCTGGACAGATCACAAGCTTGAAGATGCGGGCCGTCTCACGAGCCCGATGCTATACGATGCCACAACCGACCATTTTGTCCCGATCGCCTGGGACGATGCGTTGAGCCGTATCGGAGCGTCCCTGCGAGGCCTCTCCGATCCCAATCAGGCAGAATTCTACACCTCCGGACGTGCGTCAAACGAGGCGGCTTTCCTCTACCAGACCTTCGTGCGAGCCTATGGGACGAACAACTTTCCCGACTGTTCGAACATGTGCCATGAGGCGACGTCGGTTGGGCTCCCCAAGTCCATCGGCGTCGGTAAAGGGACGGTGGAACTGAGTGACTTCGACGAATGCGACCTGATCATCAGCATCGGTCACAATCCGGGTACCAATCACCCGAGGATGATGACAACGCTGCATGATTGCTCCCGCAGGGGGGTTCCCATCCTGGTGTTCAATCCGTTGAAGGAGCGCGCGCTTGAGCGGTTTGCCGCGCCCCAGAACCCCGTTGAGATGGTGACCCTAACGTCGACCCCGATTGCTTCGGCTTACCACCAAGTGAAGGCCGGCGGCGATCTAGCTTTGCTGAAGGGTATCATCAAGCTCGTTGTCGAGCGGGACGAGGCAGATCTCGCCGCCGGTGGAGACGGACATCTCGACCGAGATTTCATCTTGATCCATACCTCAGGCATCGATGAGCTTCGCAGCGACGCCGCGTCCACAGAATGGAATCAGATTTGCCGGAAGTCTGGCATCGCCAAGGAAGCGTTTGAATCGATCGCCGATGCTTATATACAAAGCAAACGGGTTATTATTTGTTATGGCATGGGCATTACCCAGCATGCAACCGGGACCGAAGTTGTCCAGCAGCTGGCAAATCTCCTTATGCTGCGCGGCAATATCGGCAAACCAGGCGCTGGGATATGTCCGCTACGAGGTCACTCGAACGTGCAGGGTGATCGGACGGTGGGCATCACCGAGATCCCGAACAAAGACCTCATCGACGGGATGGAGCGCGCCTTCGGATTCCGGCCGCCGTCCGCCAGGGGCCATAATGCGGTTGAGAGCATCGAAGCAATCATAGCCGGCGCCTCGAAGGCGCTCGTCTGTCTAGGCGGAAACCTTGCCGTCGCCATGTCCGATCCCGAAAGGACGTTCGCGGCCATGCGCAAGCTTGATCTCGCTGTCCACTTGGCAACAAAGCCGAACAGGTCACATCTCCTCACCGCTAAAACCACAATCATCCTCCCTGTGCTTGGGCGGACCGATCAGGATATGCAAATTTCCGGACCGCAGTCGGTCACCGTTGAAGACTCCATGTCGATGGTTCATGCCTCCCGAGGCTTCTTGAAACCGCCGACGGACACGCTGATGTCGGAGCCGGCGATCATTGCGGCAATAGCAAAAGCGACATTGGGAGACAGGTACGGAATTCCGTGGGACGAGCTGGTCGGAAATTACGACCGGATTCGGGACAAGATCGAAATCGTCTTTCCGGACTTTCGGGACTTCAACCGTCGCGTCAGGAAGCCTGGCGGCTTTCGGCTCAGCATTCCGGCAGCCAAGAGAGTTTGGAAGACGTCGAACGGGAAAGCAAACTTCCTCGTCGCAAAAGGACTGGAAGAGGATCGCCGTATGACCGGTCCCGATAGTCTCGTGATGACGACGATCCGCAGCCACGGACAGTACAACACCACGGTCTACAATCTGGACGATCGCTATCGCGGTGTCTTCGGGCGCAGAGATGTCGTATTCATGAGCCGGGACGACATGACGGCCCGTGGACTTGCACAGGGTGACCAGGTCGACGTAATTGGCATAGACCACGATCCGGCTGCACCGAGAAGGGTTGTGAGCGGCTTCATTGCCATCGAGTACGACATCCCGACCGGATCAGTTGCCGGCTATTATCCCGAAATGAACCGGATCATCGCTCTTTCGGACTTTGACGCCCAGTCTGGTACGCCTGCCTATAAGGGCGCTCCGGTGACGGTCGAAAAAGCTGCTCTTTTTGTCGACGTCGCCTGTCGGGGTTAAAGCCGTGACTTTATCAAACGCAGCCGGGGCACATTCCTGATTTCCCTTTCACGGAGCAGACGAACATGTACGACGATACAGTCATTAGCTTTGCGCAGGCTGGCGCCCATAAGGTTGACTTGGTCAGAAGTAGGCTCCTAGCGTTCCTCGTGGGCTCGATGATGGCCGGGGTTTACATCGGATTCGGCGATCTTCTCATGTTCACGGCCGGCGCACATGTCGATCCGGCTTGGGCGCATCTCGTCATGGGGATCGTGTTTTCGTCTGGCCTGACCATCGTCGTTTTCGCCGGTTCGGAACTTTTCACAGGGACTGCGATGTACATGCCGCTGGCGGTGTTGACCGGCAAAGCAAGGATATCCGATGTGTTGCTTGTCTGGGTGGCATCGTGGTGCGGCAACCTGGTCGGTGCTATTTTGCTCGCCTCGCTCCTCTACGCGGCAGGCGGTGGTGTGATACTGGGTGATGGACGATCTCTGTTCTTTTCGGTCGTCGAGGGCAAGCTCTCGGCAGGTTCTGCAGAACTGGTTGCGAAGGGCGTCTTGTGCAACTGGTTGGTCTGCCTGGCGATATGGATGGCAGGTCGCACCGAGAACGCTGCCGCCAAGATTATGCTGATCTTCTGGCCCATCACGATCTTCGTCGCTGCTGGCTTCGAGCACTCCGTTGCGAACATGTTTGCGTTCTCGATGGCGCTTCTTGGCCCTCGCCCTGATTCCCTGTCGCTGATGGCGGCTGCGCATAACTTGCTCTGCGTAACCGTGGGCAATCTGCTCGGGGGCTCGATCTTCATGGCTTTCGGCTACTGGATCCAGTTCAACGGCAGCCGACACGTCTCGTTCGAGCCGGCACCCGCAACGCTTATACCGCGCGAAGAAGGCAGTCCGCGATGATCGGATCGAGATAACCTCCACTCCCGCGTTGCTAACCGCGCGTATGGCGGCCAAGGATGCGCCCCGCCCCCGTCGGCGATCATGCCGCAAGTGGCTCTCCGAGCAGCCGACAATCCATCCCCCATGCAAGCGCCTCGTCGCCAAGGTTGCCTTTGGCAGCAAGTCCCTATTCGGCATAGCGCGTTGTCGCCGACGATTCGCCATTGCTAAATATGTATGCGAACGCCGCATCGCGGAATGCGGAAGTGGGACAGAACCTGTTCTCCACGGCCGACGAACGCTCGGCGCATCCCTCCCGGAGCGAGTCCAAAGGCCCATCGACGCTCCGGCGTCACCGTTTCTTAGACCGGCTGTGGCTGCTCTCAAGTTCAGGCGGGCTCCATCCTCGTGCCACCGCTTCCTCGAAGGCATCTCTGTCGCCCAACATTGCGTTGGAGATGATCTTTCCGATATCGTTGAAGCCGGCGATAAAGTCCGGATTGTCGGCGACCGGCGTCACGCCATCGAAAAGCGGCGCCATCTTACCCAAGCCGGCAAGATCTTCCCTGACGAACAGCTGTTTTCTTTTCTCGACTTCGTAGGGGTGCATGCCCAAAAACTGGAGCGCATTCCCGGCTGTGTCGACCGAGCTCGCGAAGACCTCCCTCACGATCTGATCGGCGCCCGCGTGCTCCAGCCGGTAATGATGAAGACGATCATAGGCACGAACAATGATCTTGAGCCGCGTGTTTGCCCGGCGTGCATGTTCGACTATCTCTACCGCGCGATCGGTGTCGTCGATGGCGACAACCAGCAACTTCGCGTTTCCGACACCGGCAGATTCCAGCAGATCCGGTCGACCGGCATCTCCGAAAAAAGACTGAATTCCGAACTTGCGCAGGTTGTCCACGACGTCTGCTCGAAAATCGAGAACCACTGGCTTGTAGCCGTTAGCAAGCAGCATTCTGGTAATGATCTGCCCAAAGCGTCCCAGGCCCGCGACAATGATGGTCCCCTCGTCGGGATGATCTGTGGGTCGCTTGGCGATGTCCCTTCGATCCAGCAAAACCACCAGGCGATCGAAGACGATGAACAGACCTGGCGTGAGGATCATGCCAAGTGCGATGATGAGGACCGCGACCGATGAAAGCGATGACGTGAGCAGACCAGCCTGCTCGCCGATAGACAGGAGCACAAAGCCGAACTCGCCGGCCTGGGCCAGGCCGAGGGCAAGCAACCATCCGGCCGAAGACCTTAATCGAAACAACCAGGCCAGGGGCAAAAGCACTGCGATCTTAACGACAATCAACAGGCCCGCAGCCCCTAGGATGAATGGCCAGCTTTCGAACAGCACCCGGAGCTCGATCTTGGCACCGATCGTCATGAAAAACAGGCCGAGCAGGAGACCTTTGAACGGTTCAATGTCGTTTTCCAACTCGTGCTTGAACTCGCTGTTTGCGAGCACGACGCCGGCCAAGAAAGCCCCGAGAGCCGGGGAAAGTCCGACTGACATCATCAATACGGCAATCCCAACAACCAGCAAGAGGGCTGCGGCGGTGAAGACCTCCCTCAGGCCCAGCATTGCGATCATTCTGAACACCGGGCGCGATAGAAAATGACCGCCCGCAACAACGAAAGCGACAGTGGCCAGGGTCAGGATCGCGGAGGCCCAGGCTGGCAAGTTCGAGAGGAGACCCTGGGTGACATGTTGTGGACCGACCGCCGATCCCACGGACAGCAGAGGGATAAGCGCAAGCATCGGGATGACTGCGAGATCCTGAAAGAGCAGGACCGCGAAACTGGAGCGCCCGCCGTCTGACTCCAACAGCCCGCGTTCCTTCAGCGTCTGCAGAACGATCGCCGTCGAAGATAGCGCAGCGACGAAGCCGAAAAGAACGCCCTGTTGCCAGGTAAAGCCAAATGCAGCCGATACAGCGCAAACGGCGATGACCGTCGCAAGCACCTGCAGTCCTCCAAGCCCGACCAGTTTGGTGCGCAAGCGCCAGACCATCTGCGGGTCGATCTCGAGGCCGATCAGGAACAGCATCATGACGATGCCGAACTCGGAAAAGTGCTCCAGGTATCCTGACGCCGAATCGGAAAAATGCAGCACCGGTCCGACGATGACGCCTGCTGCGATATATCCGACAACAGAACCGAGCCCGATGCGATGAGAAATGATCACGGCCACGACGGCCGCGGCCAGGTAACCAAAGGCATATACTGCAAGGCTTTCCACAGAAGTTAGGCTCCCATGTCGCCGGAACGTGTCACCTGGGCAAGCATTTCACGCGCGGTTCCCGACTTCAGGTCAAAGCGATCTTGAACCAGGTCCCCAAGGAGGGTGCGATAGGCCGCGATGTGAGCCTGCGCCGAGGGGCTGTCGATGTGGTTGGCCGAGTGGAGCACGAAGGGGGGAAGATAGTTCATGCCGCATAGCGACGCGGTCTGTTCAAGCGGCAGAAGAAATTGGCCGAACGGATGCCGGTTTCCCCCTGACCGCGAATAGTCCCCATCGCTTCCCCCGGTGGTCGTAGCGATAAGCAAGAACTTCCCCTCGAGCTTTCGGCCTGTCGGTCCATAGGCGAAGCCGTACTCGAGAACCAGATCCTGCCACTCCTTCAAAATGGCAGGGGTCGAATACCAAAATGTTGGAAACTGAAGCACAATCAGATCGTGTTCGAGCAAGCGAACTTGCTCTCGATCGGGATTGATGTCGAAGCGTGGATACTCTGCATAGAGGTCCACGAAGGAGATGCCTTCGACACCTCTGGCTTCCCGGGCCATCGACAAATTAATGCTGGATTTCCGCTGGGCGGGATGCGCAAACAGAACTAGGACACGCATCTGGCTTCCTTGTGTCGGTCAAAGTAAAGAATTAGCGCATCGAAATCACAGCTTGTGCTCGCGCGACACCGTACAGTCGACAAACACGCTTTCTTGGACGATCCGGTCGAAAAACAGCGGCCTTCCTCTGCATGTGCGCGTCTCAATGCGACCGTTTCAGACAAGAACTATTCCTGGGTTGCATTCTAAACCGGAGCGAACGACGGAGACCGATGAATCCCATGACCTTGAACGAGGTACTTTCCGATCCGCTTGTCGCAATGCTCAACGCAGCAGATGGCATCGATGAAGACGAATTTGCTTTTATGCTGATGGAGGCAGCAGAGCGATGGGATTTGGCGGAAAGCGATCGGCCAGCTATTCGGTCGAGCGGGAGGACGCGTATGGAAGCTTTCAGCCGGGAGACCTGCCGGTGACGGCGGGCGCATATCCGAGAGCAATTCACTTTTGCGCTGGCGGCAATAGGGGGAGACATGTGGAGACGCGTTCGACGCTGGCGACCGTAAGCCATTCAACGCGAGCTTGAGTTCCGCGACCGTGCGCGGTTCGATAACTGCCTTATCGTGTGCGGCGGGCTCGCGGACAGTGAAACGATAGCCCGCGCCGTGAAACCCCGGCTGGTGCAAGGCCGAGCTCATGCATTTGGACGCGGGACTGCGGCTCGCAAGCAACCCTGAGGCGTCCCGTCAGATGATGCTGGATGCGTATGAGTTCGCTCGCGGCAAAGGCGCCAGATTCTGTGAACCCAGAGCTGCGGCAAGTCTTCTCGTTCACCCAAAGGCCGTTGTCAAAAGCAAGGCCAAGCACCGCCTTCGAGACACGCTTTCCGCTTTTGAGGGCGAGCTTGAAGTGGCAGACCTCACCGCGGCGCGTGCGTTAATCTGTTCGCCGCACCTCGTTCCCCGACTTGTGGCGCTGTGTAGTTATGGGCCCTTAAATAGCTGAGCATTGTCGCTGCGTCCGATACCGTCACGCTCAATCCGTCGGAATTGTCAGTAAGGCCTGGCTCTGTGAAAATGGAGCGGATCTCTCCGTCGACGACATGCATCGAATATCGCCAGCTCCGCAATCCCATGCCGTTGCTGGTTTGTTGAACCAGCATTCCCATTTGCCGCGTAAAATCCCCATTACCGTCCGGGAGCATTCGAACCTTCTGAACGCCTCGTGCTTTCGCCCATTGGTACATGACAAAGGCATCGTTCACCGCAACGCAAACGACTTCATCGACACCGACTTCACGAAAGTCATCATAATTTTGCTCAAAACCGGGCAAATGGCTTTCGGAGCAGGCGGGCGTGAAGGCACCTGGGAGCCCAAACAGGACGATGTTGCGTCCCGAAAAAATCTCATCCGACGTAATCGTCTTCCACTCAAAAGGATTAGGACCTTCAAGGGCGTCATTTCTCACGCGCGTGTGAAAACTGATATTCGGGACGATTGCTGGGGGCATTGGTCTTCTCTCTAGTAGGAATCATGGCGCTGCAAGGGCGAGCTCAGGCACTAGCCCTTCAGGGAAAGTCAATGACGAGCGATGAACGACGCGACGGCATCGGCGACGAATTCAGGTTCCTGATGATGCGGCGCGTGGCCCGCTTGGGGGATCGTGAGGAGGTGCATTGTCTTCCAGGCACGGGATAGACCGTACCAATTATCGACCGGGCACGCGATATCGTGGTCACCGCCGATCACCAGCATCGGCTTTTCACAATCCGACAGGTAGGACATGTATCTTCCATCTGCATCCGGGAAAATCGTCGTCCTGTCCGTCGCTTCGCTCAGCAGCTTCAAAAACGTCCCTTCCGCGATGGCGGGCGATCGGTCCGTTTGACGCTCTGCGATGCGTGCGTGCGACCTGGTGGCTGCCGCTCTGCTCGATTCCGATTCCGGTTCGAAGAACAGGACGTGTTCATCCTCAAGATCGTTGACGGGCTTCATCGCGGTCCTCATGAACACTGCCTCCCCCGGGACCTGCGGCTTTCCGGGCGGGGCAGTTCCAATCAGGACGACGTGAGAAACCCTTTCTGGATAGATCGCCGTAACGACTTGAGCGACGACGCCCCCTAAAGACCATCCTCCCATGATCACCCTGTCAAACCCCAGATGATCCATCAGGTCCTTCGCATCCTTCGCCAAAGACTCACGAATATAGGTCGGCTCGCCCGTCGACGCCCCAAGACCCGTGTAGTCGAATGTCACGACTGTGAAATGCTTTGCAAGTTCATCGAGGAAAAGCGGGTCCCATACATCGAGGGTCCCTCGAAACCGCACCGCAAGGAAGAGCGGCGTGCCCTTACCGATTTTTCGGTAGGCAAGTGTCCTGCCCTCAACTTCAGCAAATTCGGTAGGCGCGCTGACCGAGCTGGAAGTTATCATTATTCGACCCCTTTCGTGTTAGTTTTCCGGTTCACCGACTGCAGCGAAGAGCATGTTCAATGCCTCCGAGACAGTCGGGTGCGCGAAAATGCCGTCCCGCAAAGCGGTAAAGGGCAGTTCGCCAAGCATTGCCATCTGGACCACCGTCATCACTTCGCCGGCGCTGACGCCCAGCATGCTGAGGCCCAGTACTGCCGCGACAACATTATGCGAGTTCCGCAGTCGAGCAGCTCAGCCTTCGCCACCTGTGAGCGTCGGCAGGGGCTGGTCTAGCGCCCGACTCTGCGCGCCGCCATCGCAAAGGAGTCATTCCGACGAAGCGCTTGAATATCTTTGAAAGATGGGCTTGATCGCTTAGCCCGCACGCCTGTGCGATCTGGCTGAGCGGCTCTTCGGTCGTCGCGATCAGGTATTTTGCGGCTTCCACGCGGCGAAGGAGGACATAGTCGTAGGGCGAGCGGCCGAACGATTCCTTGAAGCCTTTTGAGAACCGACTGGCGCTCAGTCGAACCTGCTGACCGAGGCTTTCGACGCGGATAGTTCCGTCAATATTGTCGTCAACATACCGGACGATCTTGTTTTTCTGCCAATCGGAAAGGCCAGCGAGTTTCCGGCGCGGCCCCGCCGCTTCTTGGGCAGCTTTCGCGTCGCGTGGAGCCACGACAGCCCCGGCGAACTCCGGCAACGTGATATTCGGATCGTACCGAAAGCTGATCTGGATCAGGTTTGAAGAAAATGAAACCGGTTCACCCATCGCTGCATACCTCGCTTCTGTAACGAGGGAACGCTAACGTGGCGCCGCTACGCTAAGCGAGTTAAGCGATGTTAAGAGTGGTTATGGGTGCTCCTTCGCGCCGCAACGTCGTCCAAAATCAGCGCCTTAGGCCTTGGAACCACCGTCCGCAGACGTTGACGCGTTAAGACTTGATTTTACAAGAATTAGGACGAAATGCGGTTTAGCGGTCAACGAACATTATAAAGCCGAGGCGCTAACAACTGACGGAATTTAAACGGAGATAATTTTGAACGAGCGAACAGGGATCCATCCCCGTCCCTTCGCCGGGCGAGTGGCACTTTTGACCAATGCGGACCAGGGCGTGGGCATTGCGACTGCCTGCGCGTTGGCTCAGAGCGGCGCCGACTTGGTGCTAACACTGAACACGCAGGAGGCGGGCGAGCGGATACTCCAGGCCATTCAACCTTTCGGCGTCCGTGTTGCCATATATCCTTCGTCCGCCAGCCCCTCGCCGGCTGATTTCCTCCGAATTACCCGAACAGCCATAGCGGACTTCGGCCGGATTGATATCGTGATCGCCAACTGCGAAAACCGTGTCCACGGACAGATTGACGATGAAGACCTGGACGAAGATGCAGTCGAGCACCAGCTTGCAATCCATATACGCTCGACCACGGCGCTGATCCGCGCCGCGGTGAGGGTGATGAGCTCGGGTGGCCGGATTGTCGCGCTCGGAGCGAGTTTGGCAGATCGCGTCGGAACGCCCGGCCTTGCGGACTTTGCTGCGACCCAAGCTGCACTATCGGCATTTTGTCGGGGAGCCGCTCACGATATTGGCCCTCGCGGCATAACAGTTAATGTTGTGCAGATCGGTGCGATCGAAACGACGCAAGGCTTTGCGCTCCCCGAAATAATGGAAGCTGAGCGAGAATCGAATGCATTAAAGCGCCTTGGTCGACCTGAAGAAGTGGCAAATGCGATCCTTTTCCTCGCGAGCCCAGGGGCGTCCTTCATCACCGGCGCAGTGCTCAACGTTGACGGTGGCTACAACGCCTAAAGCATTGGATCAGAAAACAACATTAGTTGAAGGCGTTGCCCAAGACCATTCAGAACCCTATAGGTATTTGGGGGGCCTGGGAATGGCTGCGGGGTGGCGTGCTCTGCAGGGCGCGCCCGTTTGAGCTGCCCCGCCTATCGCCCAGGCCCGTCAAACATCTGATTGAACGAATGGGCCAACTGAGGTTTGGTAGCTTCGAACTCGACATACCGGGGCGGCGTCTGTCTGCGGCCGGGAACGCCTTACATCTCGGCGGCAAGGCTTTCGACATTCTGGCTGTTCTGGCTTCGCGCGCCGGAGAGATCATCCGCAAGCAAGAGCTGATTTCCCTGGTGTGGCCGGATACGACCGTGGAAGACGGGGCGCTTCGCGTCCATATTGTCAGCCTGAGAAAGCTCTTGAGCGACATTGATGGTGGGCGATATATCGAGAACGTTCCAGGCCGGGGCTACGTTTTTGTCGTTGCCGTCACGGAGGCGAAAGCATTTGACAGCGATGGACCAGCATCGGCCTCCACCAATCAGACCGGTGTGTTGTCGATCGCATCAAACCTCCCTCGGCTTGCAAGCCGACTGATCGGGCGGGAGGAGTTCATCGACGCCACAGCCGAAGCACTGAGAGTGAACAGGCTCGTGACGATCTCAGGCACGGGCGGGATTGGGAAAACCTCCGTTGCGTTGGCAGTTGGCGACAGCCGAGACAAGCGAACGCTGTTTGTTGATCTGGCGGCGTTGAATGACGGCCAACAGATTATGCCGACGCTGGCGTCCCTATTAGGCATCACCGCATTTGCCAATGATATCGAGGCGGGCGTTCTCAATGTCTTGGCTGAGGAGGATCTTTTGCTCATCTTCGACAATTGTGAGCATTTGATTGACGCAGTTGCCACAGCTGTCGAACGCATCCTCGGATCAGCGACAAGTATTTCGATCCTTGCAACCAGCCGGGAGCCGCTCAGGGTAGCAGGCGAGCGCATCCGGCAGCTACCTTCGCTGCAGGTTCCGCCCGAAGGCTTGTCGGCGAGTGAAGCCCTTTCGTACTCAGCCGTGCAACTTTTTATTGAACGCGTTGCACAGTCGTCGGATCTTGAGGACCTGGATCAGCCCGACAGCGTCTTGATGGTCGCCTCTGTCGTCCGGCAGCTCGACGGGATCCCCTTGGCGATCGAGCTTGCTGCTTCTCGCGCCGCGAGCTTGGGTTTGGCGCACCTCGCTGCCTCGCTGGATAATCCTTTCGCGATCCTTCGAAAGGGACGAAGGACCGCTCCGCCACGGCAGCAGACATTAAGAGCTACGCTCGACTGGAGTTATGACAGCCTCACGACGGAAGAGCGGACGCTTCTCCAGGACGTCGCAGTTTTCGCAGGCCCATTCACAGCCTCGGCTGCCCAAGCCTTGAGCTCATCTCATATTGGCCAGGAAAAGTTTCACGAGACTTTCGACGGACTGTTTCTAAAGTCCTTTCTCTCGGTCGTTGGAGGCGATGGAACATACCGTCTGCTTGAGACGACGCGCCGTTACGCATTGGAAAAACTGACGGAGGCAGGCAGAGCCATCTCGCAGCGCACCGCACATGCACTTTATTGCGAGCAGAAACTCGCTGCCGCCGAAATCGATTGGAAGAGTTTGACGACGAAGGACTGGGTGCAACGATACCTGTCTCTCGTCAACGACGTGCGTTTGGCCGTGCGATGGTCAATGCCGGAGACCGGCTATGAGCAGTATGCCGTTGCGCTCATCGCCAAATCCCATGTACTTTGGGTTCAACTGGGATTGATGAGCGAACAGGCGAAACTCGTCGAATGGGCACTCGGATTTCTACCCAGATCCGGCCACGCAGGCACCGAAGTTGAAATTCAACTTCGCATCGCCCGTGGCGGGCTTTTGTATCATACTCGCGCGTTCATCGATGACGAGGCCGCCGCCGAAGAGTTCGTCAAGGCCGGGGAAATTGCGCGTGCGGCTGGCGACATCCCCAAATACATCCAGGCGATGACCGGCGCGAACTCGATCTGGACTTCAAACGGACACTACACTCGATCGATTGAGAAAGCGCTCGCCATCCGATCGGAGCTTTCGCAGATACCCGCGAATGTCTTCAGCCGGATGCTGGACAGTCCCCACTTCTTCCGTGGAGATCTTTCGGATGCGATCCGGGAAGCCGAAGGATCTATCGAGAATGCGAAGGGTCTACTGCGGTCAACGCAGAATACCGGTGTCGGATACGAGCAACGGATGATCGCCTCGACGATTGTCGCATTTTCCGGTTTCTTGCGGGGCGAAACCTCGAAGGCCCTCAAGCATCTTCAGGCATTGGAGAAAGAAGCAAAGGAGCTGGATTACGCAATCTCGACCCTGCTTCTCCTCATGACCGCTGCATGTCCCGTGGCCTATCTTGTCGGCGACAGGACGACGGCGATCCGGCAGTTGGACCACGTCGCGGGCCTGGTCCAAGCTCATAACCTCCAGCGCTGGGCGTTATGGCTTCGAGGTTATCGAAGGATCATTGTCGATTGCGCGCCGGTTGAAGGCCTCGCCGATGAGTTCGCCGATGCGCGTGGCGCCCTGCTTGATTATCTTGTGACCCTGGCTGGAGATCGAGCCCCCCTCGACGCACTGGACCGTGCACTCTCTGGTGAAGTCGGATGGAGCAGACCCGAACTGCTGCGGCTCAAGTCTGAGCGACTGCTGGCGGTTGATGAAGCGCAATCTCGAGCGCTGGTTCTTCAGTCGCTACAGCTTTCCCAGGAAATGGGAGCCTCGTTCTGGGAACTGCGATGCGCATTGTCTGCGTTTCAGTTCGATGCTGGAACCTTCCGCCCTGCCCTAGTCGGTGCGCTATCAAAAGTGGACGATAACCTTACGACAACGGATATGCTAAAGGCGCGCGCTCTTCTGGAGTCCGGAACTGGTCTCGTCTGAAGCCGAGAATTGCGACGGGCGATACCCGCAATGGCGTCGCTTTGAGCGGCATTCGCTAGGACTCGGTAGCCGAGGCATTGTCTGAAAACGACATCCCGTTCCATGGAGCGGGATCGCACAAGACTCGCCCAGCACGCATCGTCTAGCCAGTCGAGATGCGCGAAATCGCCCTTGACCCCCTTGCGGAAGCAACGGCCCTGATACTTTTCCGTCTTCTGGTTCGAGTCGTTCTCGGGCGGAGGCCCGCGGCTGTTCGACTTGTCGTGAACTTTTGCTTTTTCTTGCTGCTGACCACGATTCTGCTTGTCGCTGGACATGTCCCTTTTGCTGCCGAAGCGAGGGACCCCGACATCACTCAGACCGTTCTCCTTGATCTGATGAAGGCGATCTGGTGGGCCGCGGGCGCGAGTGTTGTCGTAAGCGCCGTGCGTCTCTTCCTGATTTTCGAGGGGAATTCGAAGGAAGGACGCCTGCTCCAGGACCTGGTGGTGGCAATTGTCTATATTGGATCATTCCTGTCGATCAGCGCTATGTCTTCGGGATACCCGTTGGCACGCTCATTGCGACCTCGGGCGCATTTGCAATCATTCTTGGACTTGCGCTTCAAAGTACGCTGAATGACCTGTTCTCCGGAATTGCCCTGAAACTCGGTCATCCCTACACCGTGGGAGACTGGATCTTTCTGGACGCCGGTACACAGGGCAAGCTGATCGAGACCAATTGGCGTTCGACGCACTTGGTCAATTCGGCCAACGATCTCGTCGTTATTCCAAACAGCGCCCTCGCCAAAGCGATATTCATAAACCTCAGCAGCCCTTCCCACAGTCACGGCAAAAAGCTCAAGGTTCGCGTCACGCTTGACAAGTCGCCGGTAACGATCGAGGCGGTGCTCCGCACCGCATTGGCCAGCAGCAATCTCATTGCCAGAGAGCCGCCCACATCGACACGCGTAACGGGTCTGAGCCGGGAGGTCGTCGAAGTCGAACTGAGTTTCAGTGTGAGTTCGTTGAGCCTCTCCGATGCGGCGCAATCTGAGATATTCGACCTCATCTACCGCCATCTGAAGGCGGCCGGCCTCTCGCTTGCACCGGAGCCTGGCGAAGGCTCTACGGGGAAAGGAAGCAGGACTACGCCAGAACACCACCCGAGTTCGGCGTGGCGACTTCTGAATGCCATCAACCTTTTCGCCGCGCTCACCGAAGATGAAAAGGGAGCGCTTGCGGCCTCGATGACCCGTCTAACTTTCCAGCAGGGCTCCACCATTGTGGAGCGCGGCACGAAGATGGCCTCGCTTTATATCATCAGAAGCGGCGTTGCGATTGTTGAGGGGAAGGACGGCTCGAAGCACGAAGACGCGCGAAAGCTATCCCCGGGCGACTTCATTGGAGAAGTTGGTGTGTTGATGGCAGCAGCCGAGAGAGCCTCCATCCGGGCTGCAACCTTCGTCGTCGTCTATGAGATTTCCAAGGAGCGTATCGCGGCGCTCTTAAGTGACAGACCCGCCATTGCTGATGAGCTCGGGACGATCGTCGCCAAACACACGGACCTTGCAGCGAACCCCACCGCGGGTCTTCGCAACGCGGAGCACACTGCAACGCTCTCTCAGAAGATCAGAAATCTCCTGCATGCTGAACCTCCGCACGGTTCGTGAGCAGTATGTGCCAATACCGACGCCGCCTGCCCACGTAACAAGACTTAACAGCACTTAACTCGCCTAACGGATTGCCAATTTGCATTTTCCCGTCGGGCAGCCGCCGGAAATTCACTCGCTCAAACCAAAAAGGAAACGCAGATGCGAAAGACACTCGAAACCTCCAAAACAGAAACTGTTGAAGCGAACGGCATCCATTTCGCCTATCGTCGGCTCGGTCCGGAAACCGGCGTTCCGCTCGTCCTCCTTCAGCATTTCACGGGCACGATGGATGCCTGGGATCCCAAGGTCGTCAACGCGCTTGCGACCGAACGTCCGGTAATCGTCTTTAATAACACCGGCGTCGGGACATCCACGGGCGAAGTCCCTGATAATGTGGAGCAGATGGCGTATGACGCCGAGGCCTTCATTGTCGCCGTCGGCCTGAAGGAAGTGGATCTACTCGGCTTCTCGCTCGGTGGGTTCCTTGCTCAAATCATGGCACCGCGGTCGACCATCAACGTTCGCAAGCTGATCGTTGCCGGATCAGCGCCCAAGGGCGGCGAGGAGCATCTGTTACAGGTCGTCGAAGAGGCTTTCTCGAAAAATGCACGCGATGTCCGCCTTCCGCTGTTCTTCACGCCCACAAAGGCAAGCCAGGCCGCAGGCGCTGCCTTCGTCGATCGTGCGGCCGCCCGCAAGGAGGATCGTGATCCGGACAGTGGCGAGAATGTCAGCAATCCGCAGGCGA
The DNA here is from genome assembly GCF_040317725.1 of Mesorhizobium sp. M1396. NCBI lineage: Bacteria > Pseudomonadati > Pseudomonadota > Alphaproteobacteria > Hyphomicrobiales > Phyllobacteriaceae > Mesorhizobium > Mesorhizobium sp. M1396. The sequence goes on from NZ_JAMYLA010000004.1 coordinate 161,475, forward strand.
AGGCGATCATCGGCTGGTGTGCAGAGAAGGATGAAGCTCACGCCTCGCTGAGGGCGATCAAGCAGCCCACGCTTATTGTTCACGGCAGCGACGACACGATGTTTCCATCGATCAACGCCTACCAGATGTTCAAAAACATGAGCGATGGCACGCTGATTATTTATCCCGACTCGGGTCACGGGGCACTGTTCCAGTACTCCGAAACGTTCGTCGCCCACGTAAGCACTTTCCTCGACGCCTGATCAGTCAATTTCAAAGGACATTTCAATGAATTCGCTCGCACAGAAGATTGTCGACGCCCATGGCGGGCTCGAAACCTGGAACAGGTTTACAAGCCTGACCGCGCATCTGACACAGGGAGGCGCCCTGTGGGTGCTCAAGGGTCATGCCGGCAAGCTTGACGAAACGAATGTGACCGTCGGCTTGCGCGATGAGTGGGCCTCCCATCATCCGTTCGGTCCCGACGGCAAGGTCTCGCAATTCCGGCCGGGCAAGGTCGAGATCCAGGACAGCTCGGGCAACGTCGTTGAAGAGCTCAGCGATCCGCGCGCATCGTTCGCAGGACACACCCTCGAGACGCCATGGTCCGAGCCGCAGCTTGCTTATTTCGCGGGCATTGCGATGTGGACATACCTGAACATGCCGTTTGTGCTCGCCCAGCCTGGCGTCGTCAGCGAACAGTTCGAAGACTGGACGGAAAAGGGTGAGACCTGGAACCGGCTGAAAGTCACCTTCCCGAAGGAAATCGCCACGCACAGCACCGTGCAGACACTTTACGTCGATGCTGACGGCCTTCTGAAGCGGCATGACTATGATGTCGAGATTGCCGGAAACACGCCGGGCGCCCATTACATTTCGGGCTACACGACAGTTTCAGGCCTGAAGTTCCCGACTGAGCGTCGCATTTTCCCGCGTCAGACCGACGGAAATTCTCTGTCGGAACCTCTCGTAGTGTCGATCGACCTTTCGGATATCGAGCTGCGCTGAACAGCTTGGGCGACGTATCGCGCCGCCCTCAAATCAATGATTGAGGAAACAGAGATGTTCGTCCCACAAATTGGCTTGGGAGCGGCGAAGCTGGCTCTCGCTGCTGCCGAGGAAAAAGCCGCTGCGATCGGGGTACGATCCACAATCGTTGTTCTCGATCACGGCGGAGAACTTGTCGGAATGGCGCGCATGGACGGCGCCTGGCCTGGCGCCTTCGACGTCGCGGTCGGAAAGGCTCAGACCTCACGCTCGTTCCACGCGCCTTCTGCGGCGTTCGTTCCCATGATCCAGCCCGGGGCTGCGTTGTTTTCGATCGGTAATGCGGCAGGAGGCAAATACGTGATTCTAGGTGGTGGTCTACCCATCGAGATCGACGGACATGTGGCCGGCGCGATCGGTGTGAGCGGAGGCACGGTCGAGCAGGACACGGCTGTTGCCGAAGCGGCGCTCGCAACCATCAAATCATCAAAAGAAAGGAAGTAACAGTGACCAATCTAGTCGAAACCGCAATCGAGGCGCATGGCGGAATGGAGCGATTTTCTCGTTTCTCGTTCCTGACGGCAAAGCTTCATCAGGGTGGCGTTCTCTGGGGTCTCAAGGGCAAAGCGACCGTTCTCGAAGATTGCCATGTCAAAGTCGATCTGAAGCGGGAATGGGTTTCGCATTGGCCGTTCTCCCCGACCAATAACAAGTCGGCATTTACCCCTGACCGCGTTACCATCGAAACGCCGGCGGGCGAAGTCGTTGAGGAGCTTCTCAACCCGCGCGCGTCGTTCGACGGCTATGAAATGGAAACCCACTGGAGCAATCCGCAGGTCGCCTATTTTTCCGGTTACACAATGTGGACCTATCTCACCTCACCGTTCATTCTGAAACAGCCAGGGGTCGTTTCGGAGGAGGTCGAGAGCTGGAACGAAAACGGCGAGACCTGGCGCCGGCTCCGCGTGACTTTCCCCGCCTCCATCGCAACCCACAGCACGGTGCAGAGCTTCTACTTCAATGCCGATGGAATTCTCGTTCGCCACGACTACGAGGTAGATATCCAGGGCAAAAACGCCGCGGCCCGCTATTTGACGGACCCGGTGAAGGTCGAAGGCATAACGTTGCCGTCAAAGATGAGAATTTTCCCGCGTCAGCCCGACAACACGCCTTTGTCTGAGCCGCTAATCGTGTCGGTCGATTTGTCCGGTTTCCACTTTGAATGACGTCTACGGAGGGGCTTTGGAAACAAAGCCCCTGTGGCGCGCACAGGCCATTTGCGGCCTCGGGCCGCTACCCGAACGCCGGACAGGCATATCCCGAATGCTCCAATAACCTGTGCTTCCCGGGCCTTCCACTTCGGATTGCAGATAATTCCATTCACTTCCAGGGAGGCCCCGGTGACATCGATCGGCTACTTCAAAAATCTTCCCGCAGACGATCCCGAAGCGATCGTGGTCATCGAGATCGAAAAGCCTTCGAGCTATCACTTTCAGGTACCTGACAGCAGCAGCAATTCTGAAATATGACAGTCTCGGTTCAAATGAGGAGCGTGTTTTGAAAATTGGGCGATCGGAAGTATACCGCGTTCAGGAATATGAGGGCCTCGGCTTTCCCCCCAAGTATCACCTGCCCGCTTGGACAGCAGAGGCCGTCGCCAAACACGCGGACTGGATGATACCCCGTTATTACGCGCCGGAACACGAGCGCCTCATCGGATCCGTCCACAGTTGGATTGTCCGGACATCCGGGATCACCGTGCTCGTCGACACCTGCTCGGGGAACGGAAAGGAACGGCCGCACACGCCGTTCTTCTCGATGCTGGAGACGTCCTATCTCGAACACTTCGCAGCTACGGGAATCGCACCGGAAGACGTGGACTATGTTCTCTGCACGCATCTGCATGTCGATCATGTCGGATGGAACACCTACGAGCATCTGGGGCGCTGGATTCCGACATTCCCGAATGCGAAATACCTGGTTTCCCGCATTGAGTTTGAATTTCTCGCCGAGCATGAGGCCGAGCTCGAAGACAACGCCCGGATTTTTGCAGACTCTATCAAGCCTTTAATTGAAACCGGACAGCTTCTCCTTCTTGACCCTCCTTTCGAGCTTGCGGAAGGCGTATTCATCGAACCGGCTCCCGGCCATACGCCCGGTCACGTTTTGCTTCGAGTACAGGAGTCAGACGGCGATTTGATCTTCGTCGGGGACATACTTCATCACCCTATCCAGGTTTGGTATCCGGACTGGAACAGTCACGCTTGCCGAGATGGTGAACAAGCTACTCAGACCAGACGTAGCCTCTTGGAACACTGCAGCGGAACGTCGACGACACTGCTCCCTGGCCATTTTGCGGCACCCTATTGCTGCCAAGTCGGTGGAAAATCAGGCCTCGGCTACGAATGTATCTTCGTGGCAGACGACGAATAAACCGGCTTGAGGCTGCCTCGAAGTTGGCAAAAGGAAGTGCCACTTGCACCGGTTGACAGTGACCGGTGTAACAAGGCGCTGTGCCTCGGTCGGCTTCGGGCCGGCGGCGGTTGTTCCTGTTGCAGCGTATGCCCTGACCGAATTTTTAGGTCCGCTGGTCTGGCGTGGATTCTTACGCTTCGCACAACCAAGCGGATGTGACCCTGTACACGAGTGTAGCTTTCCTGAAAGGGGTAATACTGATAGCCGTGAGGCTTCACCCGGTCCTGTTTCCTCGTTCGTTTGAGCAGAGCAGGCATCATCTCGAAACGCACCACGCGATGGCGCCGAAGACATACGAAGGTAGCAGTGGAGTTGATAATTCTTCGATTTGCTGAATTCGAGCTCGACATTCAACAACGCCGACTTCTCAAAGACGGAGCGTTGATCCGGCTAGGATCTCGGGCCTTTGACCTGCTCACGGCGCTTGTCTTGCGAGCAAACCAGGTGATTGCGAAAGAAGATCTCATTCGAGAAGTCTGGCCAAACACTACCGTATCCGAAGGCGCGTTGCGGGTGCATATGGCTTCGCTTCGCAAGGCACTAGGCCTCGGCTCACCATGTCCCTTCCTCAGGCACGTTGCCAATCAGGGCTATATCTTCGAGGTTAACGTCGAAGAGCGCGGGGTCGACCCGAAAAACCCCCGGCGCGCAGACTTGGCCGGCTTGCCAGCGTTCGCCATGAACGTGATTGGCCGACGCGGGTTCGTCGAGAGTTGTCTGGCCGTCCTCGACAAAGGTGTGCTAACAATCGTTGGCCCAGGTGGCATCGGCAAGACGACCGTCGCTTCCTTGATTGTCCAAGAGGCGGCGGGCGACTTTGAGAAGATAGTATTTGTCGATCTGGGCGCTCTCGCCGGAGAGGGTCGCATCGCGCTATCTCTGGCCTCGCAGTTCGGGCTCACGTCCTACGGCGACAGCCCTCTTCCGGGCATCATCAAGGCGATCGGCGGACAAAGGGTCCTACTTTTCTTTGACAATTGCGAACACCTTGTCGATGAGGCAGCAAACGTCATCGAAGAGCTAACCCGCAGGGTGCCGAAGGCCCAAATCATTGCAACAAGCCGCGAGCCGCTTCGCATACAATCAGAGACCGTCAGGCGGCTTGGGCCGCTAGAAATGCCAAGTGAGATCGAAGCGGAAGCGTTTCTCACCAAGTTCCCGGCCGTCGAGCTGTTTCTTGAACGCGCGTCTCTGTCCATGGGCGACTCGTGGACAAACAGTCCAGGAGATCTTTCGAACATCGCAACGATCGTTCGCAAACTGGACGGGATCCCCCTAGCCATCGAACTGGCCGCAGCGAGAATCGTCGACCTCGGAATCTCCGCTTTGTTGCAGTCACTAGACAGTCCACTGACGGTTTTGCGTCGGGGACGCCGCACAGCTCCTCCGCGACAGCAGACGCTAAGAGCAACTCTTGATTGGAGTTACAGCTACCTGTCCGAGGACGAAAAGCAGCTTTTGATGCTGCTTTCGAGTTTTGCCCGCGCTTTCAGCTACAACGCCGCCACCGCAATCTCCAGAGACTTTCTTGGGCCGGAGGCTTTCGACGACGCGCTGACCGGTTTGCTTGCTAAGTCGCTGATATCGCAGCGTGAGGCTGGCGGTCAGCTCAAGCTGCTTGAGACGACCAAAGAGTATGCTGGTGTCAAACTGAACGAGACGACCTATGCCGAAGACGTCCGGGGGACACATGCACGGTTTGTCCTTGGTCAATTGCCTGCAACCGAGCAGGATTGGGACAAACAGACGACACATGAGTGGCTGGCAACGCACGGAAGTCTCATTGACGACCTGCGAGCGGGTTTGAAGTGGGCTGATTCAGCAGCCGAGCATCAACTCTTCGTCGATCTGGCGTCCAACTCTGACCTCCTCTGGACCCAGCTCGGGCTTATGGGTGAGCAGTTCCTGGTGGTCCAGCAGGCAATCGAGAAACTTGCGAAAATTGGACAGGATCCGGTTGCCGAAGCGAAGTTGCGCACCGCGTACGGGGCAATCTCCTATAATCTTCACAGCGTCCAAGGCGACGATGACTCCATCCAACAGTTTGAGCTCGCGGCAAAAGCGGCAGAACTCGTCGGCGAGCCCGCTCAAGCTGTGCGGGCCTATAGTGGCATCTGTGCCATTCTGATCGTACAGGGTCGGTATGAGGCCGCCGATAAGCTCACATGGAAAGTCGACAAGGAGTTGGGACTGCCGGCTCGCTCGACGATCGTTCGCATCGCAGCTCATAACTCCCATTATATGGGCCGGAATGACGACGCTGTGCGGTTTGCCCTCGAGGCCATAGACGCAAACGGTGCTCTCAGGAAAGGTACCCGCACAAGCGGCGTACACTTTAGCCAAAGGCATCTTGCGCTTATGGTCATGGCGAAGACGGCATGGATTATGGGTTCCACTGATAGAGCCCTCGCGATTCTCGACGAGCTCCTCGGAGAGGCTGCCGAAATAAATCATGGCGTTTCATCGTGCCTAGTGCTCTCGGTAGGAGCCGTGCCGATGTACCATTGCATGGGCCACACGAACCTTTCTCGTAAATATCTCGATCGCCTGCAGCACGTGTCTGAGACCAACTCGCTATTTCGGTGGAAGGAGTGGGCTGAAAGTTATGAACTCTTAGGCTTTGGAAGGTCCCCCACAAAGGACGCTGATGACGTAATCCGTGATCTCCTGAAGGGTGCTCATGGACCGCGACTGGAGAACACCGTCGTCGTCGCCGGCGGTCGCGCCCCGCAACAGCTTCTCGACCTTGCCATTTCTGGCGAGGCAGGATGGTGCAAGGCGGAACTCTTTCGGCTAAAGGGCGAGCTTTCGGCGCGCAGCGGAGGCGACGGCCGAAACTGGATCAAACGGGGTCTCGAACTCGCCTACCAACAGAAGGCACTACTGTGGCAGCTGCGTTGTGCTACATCACTCGTCGAACTCGAGACGGGACCAGAGCGCGGCGAAGCGCGACGGACACTCGAACAGATCCTCGCCGCCTTTCCGCAGGCCCCGCCTGCTTTGGAGTACACCGCGGCCGCGCAGGTTCTTGCCGCATAGCCAACCCGTTGTTGCCCCATCGCGGCGACCGCAGTACCACGGAGCCCGGCATGCAAACATGCCGAGCCCATTCTCTATCCGGCTGCTGACGCTTAGCTCTTCACGAACGCAAGGAGATCCGGATTGATGACATCTGCGTGCGTCGTTAACATGCCGTGCGGGTAGCCAGAATAAACCTTCAGCGTTCCGTTCTTGACCAATTTGACGGACAGGCGTCCCGCGTCGTCGATTGGAACGACCTGGTCGTCGTCACCGTGCAGAACGAGTGTCGGAATGGTAATCTTCTTTAGGTCTTCCGTTTGATCGGTCTCGGAGAACGCCTTGACACCGTCGTAATGTGCCTTGGCGCTTCCGATCATCCCCTGGCGCCACCAATTCTGCACAACGCCCGGATAAACCTTAGCGTCCGGCCGGTTGAAGCCATAGAACGGTCCAGACGCAACATCGAGGAAGAACTGTGCTCGATTGGCGGCGAGCGCCGAACGGAAGCCGTCAAAGACCTCAATCGGAGTGCCGCCGGGATTGGAGGCAGTCTTAACCATCAGCGGCGGGACCGCACTCACGAGGACAGCCTTGGCGACGCGTCCATTCGGCTGACCGTACTTTGCAACGTAACGCGCGACTTCGCCGCCGCCGGTCGAGTGCCCGATATGAACGGCATTTCGCAAATTGAGATGTTCGACGACAGCCCAGGCGTCTGCAGCGTAGTGGTCCATATCGTGACCATCGCTGACCTGCTGAGATCTGCCGTGGCCGCGACGGTCATGTGCGACGACGCGGTAGCCATTCTTGACGAAGAACAGCATCTGTGCGTCCCAATCGTCGGATGAAAGCGGCCAGCCATGATGGAAGACGATTGGCTGAGCGTCCTTCGGACCCCAATCCTTGTAGAAGATATCGACGCCGTCCTTGGTCTTAACGAATGAATCGGTCATTGGGAATGATCCTTGCTTGTGGTCTGAGGAGGAGGTTTTGGTCGCGGCAAAGACCGGGCTGGCCATTGCAAGCGACAGGGTTGCTCCCGCAAGCAGGGTCTGCCTGCGCGAAAGTTCGAAAGAATGGTTGCGGTTCATCTCCGACTCCTTTGTCGTCGCTCGGTTGGCGGAAACCCGCGACCGTCACGATGGGAGGCAGACTAAAAGGCTGACGTCCGCGCTTATTGTATCTTTCGGCGCAAGTTGATGGGCCCCTCCCCTCGACAGGCCAAGGCACGGCGAAGGCAGCCGGAGGGTATGCTTGGTATTTGGCAGGCGATAGTGGAAGATAACGTCATGTGATGCGAGACATCATCCTATGGTTTAATTCTGGGCGAACCTGAGTTCAATCGTCAAATCGGCAGGCATTCGGCACCTTCGGCGCATTCACGACAAGCCAAAGAGGTTCCAAAATGAATGCCCAAGCAAACATCGCGTCACGCCGAATTCTAGACAACGCTACTTCGGTCGGCACTCCCGACAGCCTCGAAATCGCGGCAATCGTGCCCGCGCAGCAGGATGCACCGGCCTATTTCCCCAACACGGTGGGGAATGTCGTCAATCGGGGCGGCCTGGCTCCTTGGCAACGCAAGAAGGTCGTTGCCTTTATCGAGGAGAACCTGTCTTTGACCATCCGCATTGAGCAGCTGGCCGAGCTTGTCCGATTGAGCATCAGTCACTTTTCCCGCGCCTTCAGACTGACATTCGGTCAGCCACCATATGGATATATCTTGTTGCGCCGGATGAGCTATGCCAAGGAACTGATGATCGGCACCAGTACGTCACTCAGCCAGATCGCTCTCGATTGTGGAATGACCGACCAGGCCCACTTCTGCAAAGTTTTCAAGAAAACCTTCGGTACCTCGCCAAACCGCTGGCGCGGGCCCAATCGCGAGACGGCAATCGCACCGTCGGTCCGCACGGTTCACTGAGTCAGCCCGGGCTCGCCCCACCTCAAGGCCCATCGCCGACCGAACGGCGATGGGCCGTGCTTCGTTCATGACCGAGCCGACGCCGCTGCACATGCCCGTCCAAGTAAGACAAAAGAATCCAAGGACAGCCAGCCGCCCTACGCGAAACGCCCGGCGGCTCCTGCAATCAGACTATCAAGTTTCTGGGCCGCCGTAGGCGTCTTCAAGGCAGCGGATCAATGCATCCGCAAGGACCGGTTTGTGCAGGAGTTCTCGCGCTCCACCCGCCATAGCTTTGCGCCGAATGTTCTCGTCCTGCAAAGCCGTCATCATGACAATCGTAATCGCAGGGCGAAGCGTGCGCACAATCTTCTGGAGCTCGAGACCTGTGATCCCCGGCATATTGACGTCGGTAAGAAGGACAGAAACCTCTTCGACCAGCCCTGAGTCAAGGAACTCGCGGCCGGAGCTGAATGGTATGGCGCGATAACCCATGGATTCAAGGAAACCCGACGTCGCCTCGAGCAACCCTTCATCGTCATCGACGATCGCTACTGATCTCTTGCCGCCAGACACCGTTACGTCCTTCCTCGTCCGGCGGGCTTGGTAAGAATAGCCGCCAGGACGCATCCTCTCAAATACGCGGGCCGGCTTCTTCACGTAATTAAACCAGAGGATGCTTCCATGACGTTTCGATCCAATCCGAGTAGGCGATCAGACCGACGTTCGCTTGTTGAAGCGCTGACGGAAGGGAGAGCCGACCGACCGCGTTACTCGATGGTCAGACCGCAGCCTTGAGGTGCTCTGCCTTGCGCACCAGATCTGCCACGGAGATGGACTTCATTTTCCGCATGACCCTGCTGCGGTGAATTTTCACGGTGATTTCGGTGATACCCAGCTGGTGCGCGATCTGCTTGTTGAACAGTCCGGCAACGACCGCGTCCATCACCTCATGCTCCCGGGGGGTGAGTCCGGCCGCCAGTTCCGCGATTTCAGCTGATGCGGAGGATTCCGCCCGCCTGGTGCGGTCCTGATCTATTGCCAGCGAGACCGCATCGAGGATTTCCTGATCGCGAAATGGTTTCATGAGGAAATCGAGGGCGCCTGCCTTCATCGCCCTCACCGTCATCGGCACATCGCCGTAGCCGGTCATGAAGATGATGGGCATCCTGTTACCCATAGCAGCGAGCTTTGCCTGCAGCTCCAGCCCGCTAGACCCCGGTAACCGAACGTCTAGAACCATGCAGCCCGGGCGATCTGGCAACGACGAGGCCAAAAGATCTGCGGTCGACCCGAAGCCTATGGTTTCAGTGCCTACCGAGCGCAGGATCTCCGCCACGCTTTCGCGCATCCCATCGTCGTCATCGACGATGACCACCAGTGGCGTATCTTTTGCGGCAGCTGCCATGCGTTCCGCCATTACCTTCTGCATCAAATCCCCACGCGGTAGTGCACCGGCGAGCTCGATCAGCGCGAGCGCTAACCCTTTCCTACATTGATGCCAATAATGCCCCGGCACGCCAGTGCCGGATCGTACAAATTCCCAAATGAAAACGGGGCTATCAACACCCGGGCCAAGCTGGCGGCCCTCCTCGGCTACAGGAAAGTCCGCGGAAAATTCCCGCAAAGCAGTAAAGATAACGATCCGTCGCAATGCCTTCAGACATCATCAGAGCAAAGAGTGACACCCGCCCCGGCGCTTTGAACGGGCCCATGACGTTCCGCGTCCTTCTATCCAGTCTGATCGGCACATCGGTCGAGTTCTATGACTTCTACATCTATGCGACGGCAGCGAGCCTTGTATTCGGCCCGCTGTTCTTCCCCGCCACCGTTCCTGCGGCCGAACTCCTAGGTGCATATGCAAGTTTCGGGATAGCCTTCCTAGCCCGGCCAATGGGAGGGGCGGTTTTTGGTCACTTCGGCGATCGAATTGGACGCAAGGCAACGTTGGTTGCGGCCTTGTCGCTGATGGGCGCGTCGACAGCAGCGATCGGCCTTTTGCCAACCTATGCGGTAGCTGGCTGGCTGGCCCCCGCGCTTCTGTGCGTCCTCCGCTTCGGGCAGGGATTGGCACTGGGTGGGGAATGGACAGGAGCGGTTCTGCTGGCTTTGGAGAACGCCCCTCCTGGCTGGAAAGCGCGTTTTGCCATGTTTGCTCCGCTGGGCGCCCCGATCGGCTTCGTCCTTGCAAATGGGTTATTCCTCGCTCTAACGCTGCTGCTCACGCCCGAGCAGTTTCTCGACTGGGGTTGGCGTGTACCCTTTCTCGCAAGCGCGCCATTGGTCGGGATCGGGCTTTGGGTTCGTTTCAATCTCGTCGAAACGCCCGAATTCGCAGCCGCGATCGCCGAAGCGAAGCCCGCCCGCGTTCCAATCATTGAAGTGCTCAAGGACCATTTCACGCAGGTTGTCATCGGCTCGCTCGGCGTCGTGGCCTGCTTCTCCCTGTATTACGTGATCACTGCGTTCGCACTGGGTTATGGGACAGCAAATCTCGGGATCGACCGCTCTGACCTTCTGATCATTGAACTGGGGGCAATCTTTTTCATGGCCGCGTCCATTGTCGGGGCGTGCTGGCTATCGGATCGTTTTGATCCGGAACGAATCCTTATCGTTGGCTGCATCGGCACCATTACATCGAGCATGCTTCTCGCTCCCATGCTCGGTGGTGGTTCATTGTGGGTTATTTTTTTCTATCTCGCGTTTTCGCTCACCGTAATGGGCTTCGTCAACGGACCACTGGGGGCCTGGCTGCCGAGCTTATTTCCCGCGCGCATCCGATATTCAGGGACGTCCCTCGCATTCAACATCGGGGGCATTATTGGTGGAGCGTTCTCTCCGATCGTGGCGCAAGCACTTGCCGATAGCAGCGGCCTCGTCTCTGTCGGCTTTTATCTTGCAATCACGGGGGGACTTAGCCTTATCGGCTTCGACGCGAGCGCCCGCAGGCGAGCAGTCAGCGCGCTGGAACGCAGCGAACGCCGCTATCGGTCGATCTTCGAACAGACCCATGTATCGCTGTGCGAACTGGATTTTGCCGACCTGCGAGCGTACCTTGAAAGCATCAGAAACAAAGGCGTCATGGATCTCCCGGCTTTTGCAGAAAGGTATTCGGGATTTTTCACCGATTGCGCGAAATTGATCCGATTCACCGACGTCAATGATGCGACTGTGGAGCTGCTCGGATGTGGATCGCGCCAAGCCATACTCGAGCCTATCAGCCGCTTCCTTCCACCGGGAAGTGATCTGTTGCCCCACCTGATATTCGCCGCCGATGCGGGCGCGGAAAGATTAGAACGGGAGGTCCGCCTCATCAGAGCCGACGGACGAGAGGTCATCGTACTCTTCATCCTTGCCTTCCCGGATGACCAGCAGGCGTTCGACCGCGTGGCATGCGCCATGATCGATGTAACCTTGCGGGAGCAAGCCAAGGAGGCCTTGAACGCCGCGCAAGGAGAGCTCGCCAGAGCCGGGCGGGCCGCAGCAGTTGGGGCGATATCTGCCTCGATCGCTCATGAGGTTAACCAGCCGATCGGAGCGGTCGTCATGTTTGCCCAGGCATGCATTCGCTGGCTTCAGGCGACGCCGCCAGACATCGCCGCAGCTTCGACGGCGGCCGAGCGGGTGGTACAACATTCCTTGCGCGCCAGCCAGATTATCCAGCGGACCCGGGAGCAGCTGAAAGGCCAGAAGCGACAGCCGGAGATTTGCGACATCAAGGAAGTCCTAGGTGATGTCGCTGGCCTGCTGGAACGGGAACTTGGTTCCATGTCCGCAAGGCTTTCGGTTGATTTAGCTTCGGACGACATGTTCATAACGGCGGATCGTGTCGAGATCCAGCAGCTGCTCGCCAACCTGATTACCAACGGGCTGCATGCGATGCACGCAACAGATCCGATCCGGCGAGAAATCAAAATTTCAGTTGCGACCGCAGCAGGTGACACCATCAAGATCTCGGTCCAAGACAATGGAACCGGTATTAGCGAGGACAACCTTTCAAAGCTCTTCAACCCATTCTTCACCACCAAAGCCGAAGGAATGGGTATGGGCCTTGCGATCTGCAAGACCATTGCCGAAGCGCATGGAGGTTCCCTGACTGTTCGTAATCATGAAGGCGGCGGGGCATTATTCGAGGTCGATTTTCCAACGGCCGCTTCGCTGAAAGGTTTCGATCTGGGCACGGTTTGAAAAAGGGGCGACCCTCGTCGAGGCTGGGAGGAGAGACGAGGGTCGCGCTTGAAGGCCGACGTGACGCGGCCTTGGACCGAAGGCGGGGCGGAGACGCCTTCGTCTGGTCGGGGGTTCAGTAAGGGGGACCTGAAGCGGCCCGACGGTTATATCCTGAAGAGGCCTCACGCTTTCGGATTGTACGATTGAGCTTCTTCCAGGCGTGGCTCAATCATTCACCACTTGCGCACCCGTGCCGCCGCTTGAGAGCTCGTCGCGCACTTTCCGTCTGCCGATTGGTAGGAGATCCGGGTGTCACGACAACCCAACTGCCGGCGCCTGGCCGCGTCGGGTGCAGCGAGAGAGCGGCATCATCGTCGGGAGAAAGGCTCGGACCGCATGCCCCCCAGGCGATAGGCATAGCCGCCATCGTGTGCTCCGACATGATAGATAATGTGCGTGTACTGACCTCGAAGATAGATTCAAGTGCAATCGCGTTTTCAGATCGCGCGAGACCTGATCAAAACCGATCGAGGAGCTACTTGTTTTGTCGAAAGAGCTCATGATCCTGAAAGTCGTTATCCGAACATCTGGATCTTACAATATCGACCTTGTCATTTGGCTACCAGTTCACATCGAACAATGGAGGCTGTGATGATCGCCCTTTCTTCTGAAAATATCGAACCGACGAATTCGACGAAATCGCACCTAGGGCCCGCAATTCCCGCTTCGATGTTTGGGATCGTGCTGGGAACCGCCGGTCTTGCCAACGCTTGGCGAGCAGCCAGCGAACTCTGGCATTTCCAATCGACGATCGGAGACGTCATTGGCCTCGTCGCGACGGCCATCTGGGTAGCGCTTATCGCGCTTTTTGCTACCAAATGGGTTCTGTTTCCCGCCGAGGCCAAACAGGAGCTTGGGCATCCCGTGCAATGTTGCTTCGTCGGTCTGATCGGTGTTTCGACCATGCTGGTGGGGTTGGTGCTCGCCCGCTATTCCGACATAACTGCAAATGTTCTCTATTGGGCCGGCGCAATCTGGACGGCAGGATTTTCAGTTTGGAGGACTGGCGCCCTGTGGCACGGCGGCCGCGACGCGACGACGACAACCGCCGTCCTATATCTGCCCTCCGTCGCGGGTTTCTACGTGGTCGCGATAGTGGGCGCACCTTTGGGATACCTCGATCTCGCAAAGCTCGCGTTCGGCGCCGCATTCTTCTCATGGCTTGCAATCGAATCGGTCCTGTTGAACCGTCTGTTGACAACGACGGAGTTGGCCGAGCCGCTTCGACCGACGATAGGGGTCCAACTCGCTCCTCCCGCTGTCGGTGCGGCCGCTTATCTCGGTGTGACGGACGGGACACCCGACATGCTGGCTCACGCAATGGTGGGTTACGCGCTCCTGCAGCTCATTTTGATGATCAGGATTTTCCCCTGGGTCCTTAAGCAACCGCTCAATGCTTCTTACTGGGCGTTCTCGTTCGGGCTCACGGCCCTTGCGACGGACATCATCCGGATGGTCTGTCGGGGCGATCGTGGCTTGTTGGAGTATTTGGCCATGCCGGCGCTCGCGGCGGTTACGTTCGCATTGCTTGCATTGGCGCTCTTCTCTCTTCGGCTCCTGTTCACCGGGAAACTTTTGCCCCTTCGGCCGATCGGGCGATAGGTCCAGACCGCCGCGTCGCGGCGTCAACGGGAGCCATCGTGTGCGGCTCCAGCGCGCGGGGGGATCCTGCAAGCAGGATACCTCCCGATCCCTGGCCTCATGTAATAGCGAAGGAGAAGGCAGTGAAACTTACGGACAACACGATCTTGATTACTGCTGGCGCGTCGGGCATCGGACGCGGTTTGGCGGAAGCATTCCACGAACTTGGCAACGAAGTCGTTATCGCCGGGCGTCGACGGGCGCTGCTCGAAGAGGTCGCCGCGGCAAACCCAGGAATCCAGACGATGCAGCTTGATGTGGGAAACTCGCACGGCATCCGGGCTGTCACGGAACAGCTGATCCTTCAGTTTCCCTCACAGAATGTATTGATCAACAACGCTGAAATCATGCCATTCGACGACGCCGGCAGCGAGATCGACGAGAAGATGACTGAGAAGGTCATCATGACGAACCTGCTCGGTCCGATCCGCTTGACCTCTGCCCTCATCGAACACCTGAAGAAGCAGGCGCGAGCGACGATCATCAACAACACGTCCATCCTTGGCTTCGTTCCGCTCGCAAACGCCGCCGACCCTGCATTCCTATACGCTTTCACAACGCTTCATGCCGCGGAACACGTCGGTCGCCGTGCAGGAAATCGCTCCCCCTTTGGCTTTTTCAAAACGACAGGGCCGCCGTCGATGTTGATGCGAAAAAGCTTGTAGGGTTTTTCCCGCAGGTCATTGCCGTCGTGGAAGCTAGGCTGCCGGTTTATCTGTCCGCACGCACCGTATTTCAACCATCTAAACACGCCTTATCTCTCGCGCCTCACGAAATTCGGCGTTGCCCCCGATGAGGTTGACTACGTCCTCCACACGCATCTGCACGTGGATCACGTCGGGTGGAACACGAGGCTCGTCGATTGCCGCTGGCAGCCGACCTTTCCCAATGCGCGGCACCTATTTTAGAGGAATCGGCTGGCAAGAGAAGTTGGTTCACCTCTCAAGGAAGCAACTCAGATACCGCCGAAGGACCGAGGTCTCGCCCCGGCCCTTTAATTTTGTGTCGGTCAGGATCAGTGACCCCAGATGCCTTGGCCATATTCGTCGTTGGAAACAGGCTTGCGTACGGTTTTCGGCATGCCGATATCGTTGTTCATTCTTTTGGTCGAGGAGGTATACGTGTTGTCAGACGCAGTTGCAGGCTGCTGGGCCTCGTTGGACCCATAGTGGTCGCTTCCGGCAATTGCGCTTCCTGCTGTAACAACAAGAGCGGCGGCAGCAAGAGCTGTCATTTTCATTTTAGTAACTCCATCGTTATCTTGGTGGTCTTCACCCATCCAGCTATAAAGCCTCGCTCCCCCGAGACGATTGGACGATCCGGCTGTGTGACCCATACGTTGGCATTGGGCGATGCAAGCCGAAGGGCAGGGACAATGTTGTTGACGGGAGGCAGCCTTGCCGCTGCGCTGAACATTCGTCGGGCGAATTGGTATTTGGAAGCAGCCGCTTGCGTGGATCTTTATTGGCCGCGGCCCCGGCACCATTCCAGCGCTTCCGGCCATCCGCCGCAGCATGCCACCGGTCACCCGATCTCAGCGATGACCTACCCTGGACCTTGGCATCGTCTGACTGACCATTCCGCATAATAGGTCGACGCGCCGGGTCGGCGCATTCTTCTGCGCATCGGTCATGAAAGGCCGCAAAAGGAGAAAGCAAATGCCGAACATTACTAGGATGCTGGCGCTCGCAGCGGCACTTGCCGTATCGAGCACCGCGATGGCGCAGCCGGTCGGCCCAGAGGCCAAGCCGACGGTCGTGCTGGTGCACGGCGCCTTCGCCGAGTCGTCGAGCTGGGATGAAGTCATCATCAAACTCAACAGGGACGGCTATGTAGCCAAGGCCGCAGCCAAGCCGCTCCGCGGCGTCGCCAGCGATGCCTCGGCGGTCGCGGCCATTCTCCGGTCGATCCCCGGGCCGGTCGTTCTGGTGGGCATTCCTGTGGCGGGCCTGTCATCACCGAGGCCGCCAACGGCAATGCCAACGTAAAGGCGCTGGTCTATGTGATCTGCATCGCGTCAGGCCGACCACCTTGATCGTAATGGCCAATATGGCGGAAACCCTGGATGAGTTCCGGCTTCTTCAAGAATCTAGACGTCACTGCTTCACCCGACCGAATAAGAGGCCACCGCGTATTCCGCTACGAGATGATCCTCGTTCGGGGATGCACCGCCTGCGCCAACAGCTCCAATCACCACCCGTTTGGGATCGCGGATCGGTACGCCGCCAGCCACAAAAGCGAGCTTTCTCGGAATGGAGGTTTCGATCGTCGCCAAGGGGTGCCCGCTCGAGACTGCGAGGCAAAGGTCTTTCGTGGATACGCCAAAAAATACTGCCGTCAGCGCCTTGGACGCTGAGGTATCGATAGATGCCAGCGCAGCGCCGTCCATCCGGGTTGCGAGCACGAGGTTGCCGGCGCCATCCAACACGGTGATTGTGTAGGGGACCCCGACGTCAGCAATCTTTTCGATCGCACGCTCGGTGATGGAGCGAGCGACGTCGAGCGAGAGGATGACGGGGGAGATCTGTTTAAATTTCGGCATAGGAAGATCCTGTTGTAACGGTCGCCCATTCGCGACCAAAAGTTGGAAAGGCTGGAATCACTCGAATTGCGAGGTGGCTAGACCGTGAGCCGGAGAGTTTGGTCCCCAAAACTGGAGCAGGCTCCGATCGGTCAGGAGCCCGGCCCTGATTGACCGGGTCCTTTCAACAAATGCTTAGAAATGTTCGAGAACGATCTTTCCCTTTGCCTTGCCGCTTTCGATCGTAGCGTGTGCCTTCTTGAGATTGGCCGCGTTGATGGGGGCAAGCGTCTCCGTAATCGTCGTTCGAATCTTGCCTGCGTCGATCAGTGCGGCAACCTCGTTCAACAGCTTCCCCTGCTCGTCCATGTCTGCCGTCTGGTAGATCGAGCGCGTAAACATCAACTCCCAATGCGTCGAGACAGCTTTCCGCTTGAAAGGAACGATGTCCAGACTGTTGGGATCGTCGATCAGTCCGAACCGGCCTTGCGGGGCGATGAGCTCGATGATCTCCTTCAGGTGATAATCCGTCTCAGTGGTCGAGAAGACGAAGGCAGGTGACCCAATACCCAGCTCGGCAACCTGAGCGGCGATTGGTTTGCTGTGATCCACGACATGATGGGCGCCCAGTTCCTTGACCCATGCTTGCGTCTCAGGACGCGAGGCGGTTGCGATCACGGTCACATTGGTGAGCGCCCTCGCCAACTGGATGGCGATCGAACCGACGCCGCCGGCGCCGCCAATGATCACGATCGCGTTCGCAGCGCCCGGTACGGGCTTGCGGATATCAAGACGATCAAACAGCATTTCCCAGGCTGTGATCGCCGTAAGCGGAAGCGCGGCCGCTTCGGCATTCGAGGCCGATGCAGGTTTTCCCCCTACGATCCGTTCATCGACGAGATGGTACTGGCTATTTGCGCCAGGACGAATGAGCGAGCCCGCATAGAAGACCTCGTCGCCAATTTTGAACTGCTTGGCGTCAGACCCGACTTCGACCACTTTTCCGACAGCGTCCCAGCCCAGAATTTTCCACTGCCCGGCTTCGGGGGAAACACCCTTGCGAATCTTGGCGTCCACAGGATTGACCGAGATCGCGGCAATTTCGACGAGAATGTCTCGGCCGGACGGCGCCGGGCGAGGAACATCGATATCGACCAGAGCTTCATCCCTGTCCAGGGTTCCGGCTTGCTTGTATCCGATGGCTTTCATTGTACTACTCCGTTGCTGATTGATGTACGCATGAGTTGGCGCCATGCTGAGAAAGGGTGCAATACGCACGAAATTTGCACGTAGTGCCAAAAAAGATACCGCAAAAGGTAAGGCTCGATACTGTCGGTTCGACTGCAGTCCCGGTTGCTCGGCTGAGGCAGCAATCGGTCTCATTGACGGGAAATGGAAATCAGTCATCCTGTTTCACCTTCTCGGCGGAACGATGCGATTCAACGAGATCCGGTGTCGCGGCTTGTTGCGGCTTCGATGAATTGGAGCCAGCCCGCTACCAACACGAGGCCTGCCAAGGTCCCAAGCGATGGCGGTGGAACCAAGAGAAGCGTTGCCATTCCTGTCATTGCCGCGACCCCGCAGATTGCGGCAACCGCGAAGTGCCGTCGTCTCTCGGCCCTTGCCCGCTTCAAAGCTCTCGCCAAGGCTTCGGTTGGGGTAATCGTAGTCATGGCCTCTTCCTCGTCGGATTTATTCAACACTTGGGTCCGAGGGGCAGCGTAATGGCATGATCGGGGAGGCAGTCGGGTCAACGGGCGGACTTGCGCACCGGCGCCAAGCGCCCAAAGTTTGCCCGATGATCGATCGCGCCTGAGACACGTTCCGAGCCAACCGGAATGATCAGTCGGCTGCCCAACCGTCAGAGACGTGATGCCCACTGCAATATTGAAACCTTGATCCTCTTCGAGGGAAATCGGCTGCAGCGAAATCGTGCCATGCTCGCCCCCAACAAGAACCTTGGCCCCGAGGCCACGCCCGGTCGCAGCATCCGCGCTAACGCCAGCATAGGTGTCAGACAAGGCGCTCTCATTTCGATTGGCAGGGGCAAAGACCAGCCAAGCCAGTTTGGCGGCCTTTATTTCGCCCACATCAATGCCGAACTCGGGTAATCTTACCGATATAGGACTTTGACGCGCCGGAAGCCGACGGCTTAAAAACACAGGCGATATCCTGTTGTGAGCCGACGATGACGCCGATCCCTGCGGAAACGTCGCAATCCAGGCTCCGAACCTCAACATGTTCGGCGGCGAACGCCGGTCGAAAAACCAGAAGGGATGCCGCGGCAAGAGTTGCAGCGATTGCTGAGGAAGAGCGCATAAGAGATCCTTTTCTGACAGGCGAGCTGAGAGCCGACAATTGTGTCCGGCGGACATCGACCGGACAATCCGAAACGTAAGGCGTTCCTTGTCGAGCGAATTGGTGGATCCGATCGGGTTCGATCCCCATGAGGTCCAAATTTGTCTGAAACGGTCAGATAATCACCTTTTAAAAACCGAATTGGACAGGTCTCGTCGCACCGAGGGTATCAATGCAGTGGCAGCCTCGGTGGGGTCTCATACGGCGATATTTTCCAGGGGGAGGCGACACTGCTCGAATTCACGCAGCCCAGGGTCGCGCTCTAGACATAGTCACGATTGTCCAGCAGGGCCTCATACCGGCGTCCGAATGCTTCGAACACAATGATGCGGCGTGCTTGTCTCATCATGATGCCACAACCGAAGTTTCGGCCTCGGAGCTAGCCGCAGAACGAAAGGGCACGATTGTGCAATCGTCCGTCTCGGTCATGGCTATCCTTTCGTCAAGCTTGGTGACCAACTTGGTGCTAGGCATGGATCCAAGGAAAGGGTGTGCTCGTGCTGTCGACGGTGGGCGGCTGGATAGGGTGGTTGAGCACCCGAAATCCGGTGAGTGAAAGACGCAGGCATTTCTTCGAAGACGATGAGCCGTTCGAGTATGCGGAAAGCGAACGCCCTCCGGTCCCCGGATCTCCGGGGACGCCTGTTCATCCGCCGCATAGACGCGCAATCTACGGGATCACCTCACTGATCACGGGAATGACAGGCGCATTGGGCAACGGCCTCGTGTCGGCGAACCTGCCTTACCTGCAAGGCGCGCTGGAACTTAATACCAGCGAGATCGCCTGGCTGCCCGCAGTTTACCTGGTGACGAATGCTATCACCGGCTGCATTCTCGTCAAATATCGCCAACAGTTTGGTATACGATCGTTTTGTCTGATTTTCCTTACCTTGCAAGCCGTCCTGATCACCGCGCACCTTCTCGTCAGCAGTCTGGCCAGCGCGATCCTTGTGCGAGCGGCTAGCGGAATATGTGCTTCAGCGATGAGCACGCTCGGTGTCTTCTACATGATCCAGGCGATGTCCGCGACACGTCGGCTGATGGCCGTCACGCTTGGACTAGGCACCCCTCAGCTCGCCCTGCCTATCGCGTGGATTATTCCGAAGGACTTCCTGGCATTTGATAGCTGGAGCGGACTGTATCTGTTCGAGCTCGGACTTTCCCTTGTCAGCCTGGGTCTCGTGATGATCGTCCGCCTCCCGCCAACCATCAGGGCCCGGGTATTTGAACTGCTCGACGCCCTGACCTTCGGCCTCTACGCGGCGGGTATCGGACTTTTCGGGGCGGCGATGGGTGTCGGGAGCTATCTATGGTGGACGAACGTATCCTGGATCGGTTGGTGCCTGGCGGCGGCCTTACCGTGCTTGGCGCTGGTGGCTGCCATCGAGTATCACCGGGCGCGCCCGCTGATCGATGTGCGATGGCTAAGCGCGGGCACGTTCGTGCGTTGGGCTATGATCGCCGTTATTTGCCGGCTCGCTCAATCGGAACAAGCGGTCGGTGTAATCTCGATGCTGCGAGACTTCGGTCTCACCAACGACGACTTCAGACCGCTAACGCTGGTCATTTTGGCCGGTGCAGGCGTTGGTCTTCTAACGAGCGCTGCCCTCGCCTCCCCGACACGCCTCCCCCTTCTCGTCCTGATCTCGCTGGCATTCGCTGCGACCGCCGCATTTCTCGATTCATCCTCGAGCCTTCAAACAAGGGGGCAGCAGCTGATGGTATCTCAGGCGATGATGGGTGTGGCGACCACCATGTTTTTTGGCCCGGTTTTCATTTTCGGTCTCGGGCAGGTGCTCATCAGGAGGGGTGTGGGGCTTACAAGCTTCATCGCGGTTTTCGGCATTACTCAATCGGTCGGAACCCTGATCTGCAATTCTCTTTTGCAGAGTTACCTGTTTCACGCTCAGCAATATCATCTCGCGAACTTTGCGGCACAGGTCGAGAGGTCTGACCCGACGGTGATGAGAACCGCCTCAACGCTCGCTTCACAATACTCGGCAGTCCTTGCTGATCCCACGCTACGAGCCGCGGAAGGTGTCCAGGCACTATCACAGCAGATTCTCCTGAACGCTCGAATGGCGGCCTACAACGACGTCTATCTGGCCATTTCTTTGGTCGCGACCCTTGGATTTCTCATGCTTCTCAGCGTGGTCCTGATCGCGGTCTTCAAACAAGCCCGGAGAAATCTCTCATGAGCACACCTCCTTCCCTTGCAACCGAAGGCATTCCGGGCGGCCCTTTGCAAACTCCGGCCGGCGCGGTTCCGAGCTCTTGGCGCCCGGCGGCCACGAGTTTCCCGTCCTACCTGATCGCGCTATTGCTCGTCGCTGGCGGGGTGACGGCTATTCTCGCGGCTTGGCAATTGCCACCCTTCGCGACGGCAATCGTGAAGACCGACGATGCCTATATCCGCGGCCACACGACCGTAATCAGCCCGCAAGTGAGCGGCTACATCAACCGGATCACCGCACGCGACTATCAGAACGTCGCCGCGGGCGAAGAACTGCTTCGGATCGACGATCGCATCTACAAATCCCAAGTCGCAGAAGCACAGGCCAATCTGGATCTTTCTCTTGCGAACCTCGCAAGCAATCGGCAGACCATCGCGCAGCGGGTGGCCGATATCGTGACCGCCGACGCAAAGATTGCTAGCGCCAAGGCTCAGTTGGCTAAGTCCAATGCGGACTTTCGTCGAGCGGCCTACCTGGCAGTGCAGGGTTCAGGCTCGATCAGCAGCGAAGACACTGCACGTGCGGCTAAAGATACAGCAGCAGCAGGGCTTCAGGAAGCGCAGGCGGGCCGCGAGAGTGCAGTGCAGACCAAAGCTGCCGCTGAAATCAATGAAAAGGCCTTGGAGGCAAGTGTCGAAAGCGCGCGTGCGCAGCTGCAGATGGCCGAAATTAATCTCGGGTACACGGTTGTAACTGCCCCGGAAGCAGGCCGGCTGAGCGACGTAGGCGCCCGACGAGGACAGTACGTGACGAACGGCAGCCAGTTACTTTTCCTTGTTCCCTCCGTCCGTTGGGTGATCGCCAATTTCAAGGAAGGACAGACTGCGGCTATCCTACCCGGTCAAAAAGCCTTGTTCACTGTCGACGCGCTTGCCGGCGCGCGTTTTCGGGGAACGGTTGAGGAGGTATCGCCTGCCGCCGGCTCGGAGTTTTCCGTCTTGCGCACAGACAATGCGATTGGCAACTTCACCAAAATACCACAACGGATTTCAGTCAAGATCGCAATCGACCCGGATCAGGCGAATGCGGAGCGCCTTGGACCGGGCATGAGCGTTGAAGCCTCTATAGATACTGCATCCGCGACTTCCGGAGTTCCGCGCGCACCTTGATCAGGCACATGACGCACCCCGGAGTTTACTTCGGGCCGTGTTCACACGATGAGATCGGCAAGGATGCGGAAGCGCCCAGTTACGATGCTGGGCAGCTTTTAGTTATATCAGGTTGCAGGCTAGCGGAAGCGAGCGAATTCGTCTACCTGTGGCCGAGAAGATGGCATTCCCCAGCGCGCCTGCCGCTGCGGCTGTTCCTGCCTCACCCACGCCTCCAGGCTCTTCGTCACTTACGACTTGGTAAACCTCTATCCGAGGGACCTCGTTGATCCGCAGGACGCGATAACTGTCGAAATTCGCCTGGTCCACTGCGCCATTCGTGACAGTCACCTGATTGAACATCGCAGCACTCAGTCCGAACAGGACGCCCCCTTCCATCTGCGCTCTTACAGTATCGGGGTTGATGGTGATGCCGCAATCAACAGCGATTACGGAACGAAGCAGCCGGATCGTGTTATCTGCGCTGACCTCGATTTCAAGGATATGGGCGAGGTAGCTGCCAAACGCCACCTGTAGGCTGATTCCACGCCCCCGCCCCGGCGCCAGGCTTTTGCCCCAACCTGCCTTTTCGGCCGCAAGATCAAGGACCGCCAAAGCGCGGGGATTTTTCGTCAACATCCGGCGGCGAAAAGTGAGCGGATCAAGCTTTGCGGCGTGGGCCATCTCATCGACAAAGCTTTCTATCACGAAGAGATTGTGGGTCGCCCCGACGCCGCGCCACCAGCTTGTATTCATGCCATCGGGCTCGTCGCGAACGTAATCCGCCAAGACGGCAGTCTCGTCGTAGGGCGTTTCGGCGGCACAATCTACTGCGTCAGGATCTATCCCGTTCTTGAAAGCGGCCGGCGCCCATCGGGCGAAGATGGACGAACCCGTGACCCTATGCGTCCTACCGACGATCTTCCCATGCTTGTCCAGGCCCGCGGCGACCCTGTCATAGTAATAGGGCCGGTAGTAGTCGTGCATCATATCCTGCTCGCGCGTCCAAACGAGCTTGACGGGATAGCGGATGTCCTTCAGCAGACGCGCAGCGACCTCAATCGTGTCGATATCAAGCCGTCGGCCGAACGCCCCACCCATGAGCAGGTTATGCACCGTGACATTCTGGGGAGCCAGGCCGGTCGCATGGGCGACGGCCAATTGGGCTCGAACCGGTACTTGCGTGCCCACCCAAAGGTCCGCGCCATCATCACGAATATGGAGCGTACAGTTCAGAGGTTCGAGCGGGGAATGTGAAAGGAATGGAGACTGATAGACCGCCGACAACTTGATCGCGGCGCCCTCTATCATTTCGACAGCGTTCGCATCGTCGCGGACCACCACCCCTTGATACTGCGAGGCGGCCTTCATCTTCGCAATGATCGAACCGGTGCTGACCGTTCCATGTACTCCCGCGTTCCACTCGATCTGCAGAGCTTCCAGACCCTGTTTCGCAGCCCACATATGTTCGCCGATGACAGCGACCGCCTCACCGGCCGACGTCACGATCTCAATGACGCCAGGAACTGCTCGCGCGGCAGCGAGGTCCATCGAGGCGATCGAACCTCCCTTCACGGGGCTGAGTGCAAGCGTGGCATGCTTCATGTCCGGCACGCGGACGTCTATTCCATAGACCATAGAGCCGTTGACCTTGGCCGGCGTGTCGAGACGCTTGGCTCGAGTGCCGATCAGTCGAAACTCTGAGGGCTTCTTCAAAGGTATCGCTTGTGGGACCTGCTGCAGCGCGGCCTCGGTGGCGACATCGAGATAGGAGAGCGCTCGGTCGGAGGAAGTATCCCGGATAATGCCCTTCTCGACCCGACACGTGGCGGCATCCACCCCCCAGCGCGCGGCCGCTGCGGCAACCAGCATAAGCCGAGCGGCAGCACCGGCCTGTCTCAGGCGTAGCCAATCCGATCGAGTGGATGTCGAACTACCCGTCGCCTGATCGTGCAAGATCGGATCCATGTATTTGGACAGGTCCGGAGGCGCTGCTTCAACCTTCACCTGATCCAGCTCGAGTTCCAACTCCTCGGCCAACAACATGGCGCTGGAAGTATAGATGCCCTGCCCGACTTCGGTGTGCGGCATGATGAGCGTGACCCCGTCCCCGTCGATCCGCATGAATGCATTCGGAGCGAAATTCGGCGCCGTGTTCTCGGCCAACGCGGCACGACTGCGCAGAACGCCGGGCAGCCCGAACGAGAGGAGAAGGCCGCTGGTCGCAAGCGCGGTTCCCTTCAAGAACCCGCGGCGTGAAACAAGGTTTTCGATCATCGGACCCTCACACTGATGCAGCTTGGTGGATGGCTTCACGAATTCGCATGTAAGTTGCGCATCGACAGATGTTGCCGGCCATCGCGTCATCGATGTCCTCATCTGACGGAAGTGGTTGAACATTCAGGAGTGCCGCCGCCGACATGATCTGGCCCGACTGGCAGTATCCGCATTGGACGACTTCTTTATCCAGCCACGCGGCTTGCACGCGCTTGCCGGTTTCAGTCGAACCTACGCCCTCAATGGTGGTAATCCTCTGATCGGAAATCATTGCCATCGTAATCTGGCAAGACCGAACGGCCTCGCCGTCGAGGTGGACAGTGCAGGCCCCGCACTGAGCGATACCACAGCCGTATTTCGTACCGGTCATCCCCATGACATCCCGCAAGACCCAGAGGAGTGGCATGTCATCGGGAACGTCCACCTCGTAACGACGATCGTTGACCATCAGGGTTTTCATCGATTTTTCATCTCGCTTTGGGGATCGTCGGCAACAGCTCCCTCAGCGGAGCGCATGCACGGACGGACCACGCCTCGCGCTTGGATACTCAACGACGGGCTCCAAGAATTGTATCATCCAGCGCTGCGTGGGTTTCAAAGGAGCCAGTTCGCAGCGACCGGCGGTCCCGGGCCTGAATCCTACAATATACCCCCGGAACAACTGGCTACGAGATCGTGCCCTAAATGGGGACGCATCGTGTTCGGCAAGCCGAGGCCCCGGTAACCCGGGCTCGCTCAGTCAGTCGAATTCAAAAAGGTATCGGCCGTGACGCGATTTCATAAAGCAATCTATTCGGTGGCTGTGGTCGCCGTGATCTGCGCCGCGGGCGCGGCGGCATTCTTCTTTTGGCCCCACGGTCTGAATGAGGTCTCTGCCAGCAGCAGGCAGCCAACCGGTACGACACTGGTGGAACGTGGCCGGTATCTGACGGTCGCCGCCGACTGTGCAGCTTGCCATACGGCGAAAGGCGGCAAGCCATTCGCGGGAGGGGTCGCATTTGCGCTTCCGTTCGGAGAAATATTTTCATCGAATATCACGCCTGATCCGGTCGAAGGGATCGGCGCTTGGAGCGACGCAGAATTTGTCCGTGCCGTGAAGGCGGGAGTTGGAAAACACGGCGAGGATCTCTATCCGGCGTTTCCTTATGCGTCCTATGCGCTTCTTTCCGACGACGACGTTCTAGCCATCCGAGCCTATCTCAGTACGCTTCAGCCCGTGGCGGCTGCATCCCGACCGAGTGAACTCGCCTTCCCCTTCAATCAGCGCTACTTGATGCGAGCCTGGAAAATTCTTTTCGTCCCGCACGACGCAATGAAGGCCGATCTCGCGCACGACCAGCAGTGGAACACGGGTGCTTATCTCGTCGAGGCGCTCGCCCATTGCGGCGAGTGTCATACCCCTCGTGGCCTCATGTTTCAGCGGGTGCAAAGCAAAGCTCTGTCCGGGGCCGAGGTCGACGGCTGGAAAGCTTGGAATATCACAAGCGACAACCAGACCGGCATCGGCTGGTGGACTGACGGCGAGATTGCGGACTATCTTGCCAGTGGCCATTCTGATGGCCATGGATCAGCATCTGGTTCTATGCGCGAGGCAGTCGATCTCAGCTTGAGCAAGCTTCCGAAAACCGACATCGAGGCCATCGTCGCATATTTGCGAACAGTGCCCGCCGTTTCCACCGGTCTCTCACTAAGCGTGGACAGAAATATTCGCACGAATTCCGGTCTCGATCAGATCTCCGCGACATCCGATGATCCCGGGCGCAAACTGTTTGCCGGCGCCTGTGCCGCCTGTCACGGGTGGGATGCCCTGGGCAAATCTAACCCGCGCGCGGCAATCGACGGCGCCCATAGTTTCGCCGATCCGAAGGGGGCCAATCTGCTGCGGGTAATCCTGCAGGGCTCATCGAACGAAGAGCGTCGAACAGGAGAAACGATGCCGGCATTCGCTCCCATCCTTTCAGATGTTGAGGTTGCTCAGCTTGCGAATTTCGTTCTGGCCCACTTCGGTGAGACCAAGGGCTCCGTTCGCCCGGCGGACGTTCGCGCAGCACGCGGCCCGGTGAAATAACGGATTACGGGGATCGATCGGACTTCCTGCCCCAGTGGTGATGGGCAGGCGGATTGCTTCTACGCACAGCACCATGTTTCCAGCGCTTGTTTGACAAACAGTGCAATCGATTGGGCATTGAGTGTTCACTGGCAGGCGAAGGTTGTTCGACTGATGCCATCTGTGCGTGAGCGAATCACAGGTCATGAAAGTCAGCGGGGTCACCCCCCGATGGTTTCCGCATGATGCAGTTCCCAGCTGCAAGGGCTGGCAGGAATTGGCGAAGGCAGCCCCTAGCGAAGGATGCAGGCCACGATGCGACGTGCCCCAGTCGAACGCGCGGAGGCATTATCGCTCGTTTTTGTCCTTACGTTAGAAATGGCCGTTGTCGCCCGCGTTTCAACGGTCGCAGGAGAGTGTCAGCGACCTTTTTGAAGACTGGTGGTCATTAAAAGAGGGTGGACGATCACGGTGCACGGGCATATCTGCCACAGACGCTTTCAACCCTGCGGGCGCAAGTCTGTCACCGGTCGGTAGAAGATCACACGCACCGACGGAACAAGCTGGTTGAGGTAATCGAAATCCCGAACATTGCCGGTCAGGACCGTCGCGCCCAGCAGACCGGCCTGATGAAAGATCAGCGCATCGTTGAGGAAGCGGCGTTCATGCCCCTCCCCTTTCGGCAGACGGCTCAGCCGGAACAGCAGGCCGGCAAGCATGCCGGCGCGTCCCCAGGCGGTGGCGTCGGGTGCATGCAGCCGGTGCACTGGGATGTCTTCAATCGTGCCTGCAACCACTTTCAGGACCGACTTCGTCGTGGGGTGCGCTGGGTCGAGCCGGCCGAACAGGTGGCTGAGCTCGGCAAAGGGACCGGGCGGCCAATGCCGATCCGCTGGAAGATCTCGGCAGTTTTCTTGTCGAGGCCTTCGACGAGGTGCCCGAAGCCCGCGACGCCTTTTCGCGCATGACCGGCGGCTTCGACGAAAGAGCCTTCAACCGGGCGTGGCTCTACGGAATCGCCGATGATTTGCGTTGGGGCCTGATCGGGGCGCTGGTTGCGGCGAAGTCGTCGCGCGATACGCATGAATTCTACAAATTCGCCAGCTGGCGATTCCTGCGTTGCCGGATGGCCCTGCGCGACCCGCGCTTCGGCCAAGCGCTGCGGAGGATCTGATGTCCGTCAGAAAGCCCCTTGGCCAGGCAGCCAACGATCACGAACGCACGCTGGAACAGGTCATCGGCCGGGTGCCGCAATGGCAGGGCCGCGATATCCGCTATGGCGCACTCGTCGGTGGCCTGATGAACCAGAATTGGGTCGTCGAGGTCGCCGGAGACAGCCGAATCTATTTCGTCAAGGTCCCGGGCGCGGGATCGGAAATGTTCGTCGACCGCGTGGTCGCCAACCAGGCCGCACGCAACGCGCATGCCATTGGCGTAGGCCCTCGGGTCGTGTTCTTCGACCCTGTCGACGGCGTCGAGATCAGCGAATTCCTCCAGGGATATCGGGCCCGTACGAATGCGGACTTCTCCAACGCCGCGATCCAGAGCGCGGTTCTCGACATCTATCGCCGTGTTCACGCGAGCCCGGCGCTGTCGCTGACTAAAACCATCTTCGACATGATCGATGAGCACATCGACCATGGCCGCCAGCTCGGCTCGCATTTTCCGCCTGCCATGCCGTGGATCGAACATCGCTACGA
Source organism: Mesorhizobium sp. M1396 (assembly GCF_040317725.1). Classification (NCBI taxonomy): domain Bacteria; kingdom Pseudomonadati; phylum Pseudomonadota; class Alphaproteobacteria; order Hyphomicrobiales; family Phyllobacteriaceae; genus Mesorhizobium; species Mesorhizobium sp. M1396. Next base: position 189,936 of record NZ_JAMYLA010000004.1, read on the forward strand.
GCAAGCCAGATCCGCATTCATGGCGTCCGGCCTGGATCTCGTTCCCTGCTTCAATGACCCGATGCCCGGCAAACTCCTGATCAGCCTCGGCGGCACCGCGGACCAGCTGCCGATGAAGCTGATCGACTACGAGTTCGCTTCCAACAATGAGCGCGCCTACGAACTCGGCGTCCTGTTTGCGGAAATGTTCTACGAAGAGAAACTCATCCTTGAGCTGATCGAGCAATATTATGGCTCGATCAGACCTGATATTGTCGCCCGCGTTATGCTCAACCGCGCATTGGCCGACGTCAAATGGGCGTCCTGGGCGGTGGTGAATCGCAAGCTCAAGACGTGGGATTTCGATTACAGAAATACGGTGTCTGGAAGTATATGCGCGCACGCGATGTCATGTACGACCCGCGTTGGGAGGCTTGGCTGCGCGCGATAGTGTCCTGAAGGTTCTGCAAAAAGTTTTGGAGAGAGAACGGCGCTTGCTCTGAGGGGCGAGCGGCCATGGCACGATGGTGA